>JAYUHJ010000389.1:2500-20198 GCA_043767065.1 Hyphomicrobiales bacterium
ACCGCCCCCGAAGCGACCGGCGGAACGGCATGGAACGAGCGCACCGTGGTCGTGAAGAAGGGTGAATCGCTCGGCACTATTCTGCGCGATCTCGGAGCGCCGGCACCGGCGATCCGCACATTGCTGGCTGCATTCGGCGCCAAGGCGCGGGAGGGCGCGATCAAGGAAGGCTTTCGTGTGCGCGTCCTGATCGGCAGCGAGAACGGGCAAGTCGCTCCGCTGCGTGTAAGCGTCTTCAGCGAAAAGGCGCACGAAGGCACCGTCGCGCTTGCCGACAATGGCCGCTACGTCTCGGTCGAAGAGCCGCGCGACTTCAACGTCGCCAAGGCGCCGAACGCCGAGATCGACGAGGAAGACGAGAGCCGCGGCATGCGGCTCTACCAGAGCATCTATGAGACCGCGCTGAAGAGCGATATTCCGCGGCCGATCATCGAGAATCTGATCCGCATCTATTCATTCGACGTCGACCTGCAGCGGCGCGTGCGCGCGGGCGACTCCTTCGAGGTGCTGTTTGCCAGCGACGAGCCCGAGGCCCATAGCGAGGTGCTGTTCGCCTCGCTCAACGTGGCCGGCGAACCGCGCCGCTACTTCCGGTTCCTGACCAGTGACGATGGCCTGGTCGATTTCTACGACGAGACCGGCAAGAGCGCGAAGAAGTTCCTGGTGCGCAAGCCGATGGGCGGCGGCATCTATCGCTCGGGCTTCGGCCCGCGCCGGCATCCGATCCTCGGCTACACGCGCATGCATCTGGGCGTCGACTGGGCCGACGATACCGGCTCGCCGATCTTCGCCGCCGGCAACGGCGTCGTCATCAAGGCGGAATGGGACTCCGGCTACGGCCGCCGGATCGAAATTCAGCATCTCAACGGCTACGTCACCACCTATTCGCACATGTCGGTGTACGCGCGCGGCATCGCCGAGGGCACCAAGGTGCGCCAGGGCCAGGTCATCGGCTTTGTCGGCTCGTCGGGTCTGTCGGCCGGCCCGCATCTGCACTACGAGGTGTTGATCAACGGCACGCACGTCGATCCCATGCGTGTGCGTCTGCCGCGCGGGCGGGTGATCGAAGGTCCGCTGCTTGCCGGATTCGAGCGCGAGCGGACCCGCATCGAGGAAATTCTCGCGCGCGCGCCGGGCACGCCGCGGATGGTGCAGACGGCGAATTAAGCCGCGCGGCCGACCGCGCTCGTTACCTTGAACGTCAGCTCGTCCTTGCCGGCGCCGACCTTCACCCGTTCGCCATCCTTGATTTCGCCGGCGAGAATCTTGCCCGCGAGCGGGTCCTGCAGCTCCTTCTGGATCGCGCGCTTCAGCGGCCGTGCGCCATAGGCCGGGTCGTAGCCCTTCTCTGCGAGATAGGTCCGAGCTTCCTTGGAAAGCTCGAGCACGATCTTGCGGTCGTCCAATAGCTTCTGCACGCGGGCGACCTGGATATCGACGATCGCGCCCATCTGCTCGCGCTTCAGGCGATGGAACAGGATGATCTCGTCAATGCGGTTCAGGAACTCTGGTCGGAAATTAGCGCGCACCAGCGCCATCACCTGCTCGCGTACCTTGTCTACGTCCTCGTTCTCGCCGAGGTTCACCAGCAAATCAGCGCCGATATTCGAGGTCATGACGATCAGGGTGTTGCGGAAATCGACGGTGCGGCCATGGCCGTCGGTGAGGCGGCCGTCGTCCAATACCTGCAGGAGCACGTTGAAAACGTCCGGGTGCGCTTTTTCGATCTCGTCGAACAGGATCACCTGATAGGGCCGGCGCCGCACGGCCTCGGTGAGCGCCCCGCCCTCTTCGTACCCGACATAGCCCGGCGGCGCGCCGATCAGACGCGCAACCGAGTGCTTCTCCATGTACTCGGACATATCGATGCGGATCAGCGCGTTCTCGTTGTCGAACAGAAAGCCAGCCAGTGCCTTGGTCAACTCGGTCTTGCCGACACCAGTCGGCCCCAGGAACATGAACGAGCCGATCGGGCGGTTCGGATCCTGCAGGCCGGCGCGGGCGCGGCGCACGGCGGTGGAAACCGCCTTGACGGCCTCCGCCTGTCCGACGACGCGCTTGGCGAGCGCCTCTTCCATGCGCAGAAGCTTGTCCTTCTCGCCTTCCAGCATCCGGTCCACCGGCACGCCGGTCCAGCGCGAGACGATCTGCGCGATGTGGTCGGCGGTCACGGCCTCCTCGACCATGGCGTCGGCGCCTTTGGCCTCGATGGCCTTAAGCTTCTTCTCGAGCTCGGGGATTTTTCCGTAGGCGAGTTTGCCAGCGAGTTCGTAATCGCCCTTGCGCTGAGCCTGGGCGAGTTCGACGCGCGCCTGATCCAGCTCAGCCTTGATCTTTTGTGCCGAGCCGAGCTTCTCCTTCTCGGCCTGCCAGCGAGCGGTGAGCGCCTTGGCCTTCTCCTCGAGATCGGCCAGCTCCTTGGCGAGCCGCTTCAGCCGCTCCTTGGAGGCGGAATCCTTTTCCTTCTTCAGTGCCTCTTCCTCGATCTTGAGCTGGATGATGCGCCGGTCGAGCTCGTCGAGTTCCTCGGGTTTGGAATCGACCTGCATTTTGAGCCGCGCCGCGGCCTCGTCCACCAGGTCGATGGCCTTGTCGGGGAGGAAGCGGTCGGTGATGTAGCGATTCGAGAGCGTGGCTGCGGCCACCAGCGCGGCATCGGTGATGCGTATGCCGTGGTGCAGCTCGTACTTTTCCTTGAGCCCGCGCAGAATCGAGATCGTGTCCTCGACCGTGGGCTCGCCCACATAGACAGGCTGGAAGCGCCGTGCGAGGGCTGCGTCCTTCTCGACGTGCTTGCGGAATTCGTCGAGCGTAGTGGCGCCGATGCAGTGCAACTCGCCGCGGGCAAGCGCCGGCTTCAACAGGTTCGACGCGTCCATGGCCCCGTCGGTCTTTCCGGCGCCAACCAGCTGGTGCATCTCGTCGATGAACAGGACGATCTGGCCGTCGGAGCTGGTGACTTCCTGGAGCACGGCTTTCAGCCGCTCCTCGAACTCGCCGCGATATTTCGAACCGGCGACCAGCGCGCCGAGATCGAGTGCGAGCAACCGCTTGTCCTTGAGACCCTCCGGCACGTCGCCGTTGACCATGCGTTGCGCCAACCCCTCGACGATTGCGGTCTTGCCGACGCCCGGCTCGCCAATCAGGACCGGGTTGTTCTTGGTGCGGCGGGAGAGCACCTGGATGGTCCGGCGGATCTCCTCGTCGCGGCCGATCACCGGATCGATCTTGCCCTCGCGCGCCGCCTGGGTCAGATCGCGCGCGTATTTCTTGAGCGAATCGTACTGACTTTCGGCTGTAGCGGAATCGGCGGTGCGGCCTTTGCGCAACGCCTCGATGGCAGCGTTCAGCTTTTGCGCCGTGACCCCGGCGCGGCTCAGGATTTTCCCGGCCTCGCTGTCCTTCTCGATGGCGAGCGCCAGCAAAAGGCGCTCAACGGTAACGTAGGAATCGCCGGCCTTTTCCGCCGCCTTTTCGGCGGTCTCGAACACGCGCGCGAGCGCAGGCTCCAGATAGACTTGTCCGGCGCCCGCACCCTCGACCTTCGGGCGCTTTTTCAGCGCCGCCTCGACCTCGGAGAGCGCCGCGCGCGACTGGCCGCCGGCGCGGTCGATCAGGCCCGCCGCGAGCCCCTCGGGATCGTCGAGCAGGACCTTCAGAAGATGCTCGGTGGAGAACTGCTGATGGCCTTCGCGCTGCGCCAAGGACTGCGCCGACTGCACGAAGCCCTGCGCACGCTCGGTGTATTTGTCGAACTTCATATACCGCTCCTAGGCATGCCGCGGCCGTCCCTGAGGCCCAACCGTAGCATCCGGATTTGGCGAGCGGTTACCCGCCCACGCCGGTTTTTAAATGGGGTTCGAGGCGTCCCTGCGGAAGGGGCCGGCCGGCGGAATTTCGACCGGGAACCCCTTGGGGCTGGACGCTGCGCGCGGGATCGCGGAAAAGCGGTTAATGCCGCCAGCCACCAACCTCTCCCATGTCTCCGCCCTCTACCGCTATCCCGTTAAGGGGCTGTCCGCTGAACAGCTGCCGGCGGTCGCGCTCGGCATCGGCAAAACCTTTCCGGCCGACCGGGCCTTCGCGCTCGAGAACGGGCCATCGGGGTTCGATCCGGCCGCGCCGGCATGGCAGCCCAAGATCAAATTCCTCTGCTTGATGAAGAACGCGAAGATCGCCGCGCTCTCGACGCGCTACGACGATGCGAGCGCAAAACTGATCGTTGTGCAGGACGGCCGCACGCTTCTCGAAGCGAGCCTGCACGATGCCACGGGCCGAGCCGCCATCGAGCGCTTCTTCCAGGATTATATGGGAAGCGAAGCACGCGGACCGGTGCGCGTGCTCGAAGCGCCCGGCCACAGCTTCTCGGACGTCGCGCGAAAAGTGGTCTCGATCATCAACCTCGAGAGCGTGCGTGCGCTCGAAGCGTCGGTCGGGCGCAAGGTCCATCCGCTCCGCTTCCGCGGCAATCTCTATGTGGAAGGCTGGCCGGCATGGGCTGAAGTAGGACTCTTGGGGCGCGATCTGGAGATCGGAAACGCACGGCTTCGGGTCGTGAAAATGATCCAGCGCTGTGCCGCGACCGAGGTCGATCCCGAAACGGCTAGCCGCGACATCGACGTGCCCGACGCGCTCTATCGCCTCACGGGCGAAGACGATTGCGGAATCTACGCGGAAGTGACCGCCGCCGGACGGATCGCCGAAGGCGACCCGATCAAAATCATCGGCTGAAGCTCACTCGGTCGAGCCCTGCGGCTTCGGCGGGGTGAACTCGCCCGATGGCTGCTCGCCTGCCGGCGCGGCTTGAGCCGGTGCGCCTTGGGCCGGTGCGCCTTGGGCCGGCGCTTCGTTGGGGCCGCGCTGCTCGAATTCACCGCCGCCTTGCGGACGAAAACGGCGCCGGTGCCGCCCGCCGAAACGTCCGCCGCCGCGGTCACCCTGCTCCGGGTTAAAGCCGTTTCCCGGCGCCTGGTTCGGAGGCTGGTTCGGTGCCTGACCGCCGCCGGTGATGAAGGATGGCAGGCCGGGATCGCGCGGCTCGTCCGGACGGCGCTGCTGTTGCGGCTGGAAATTCGGCTGCGGCTGGTGCTGAGGTTGCGGTTGATGCTGCTGCGGTTGCCGGTACTGCTGCTGTGGCTGCTGTTGAGGCGGCTGCTGAAAATGCGGCTGCGGCGCGCCCGGTGCGCCGGGGTGCTGCGGTATATCGGGCAATCCGTCATCGCCCTCGTCATCGTCGTACTCTTCGCCCAATTGATCGGGGCGCGGGGGCGCCTGCTGAGGCTGAGTATTGTGCGGGTTCTGCTGCGTGAAGGCAGCCTGCGCGGCGACGATCAAGCGGAAATAGTGCTCGGCGTGCTGCAGGTAACCTTCGGCCGCGACCGGATCGCCGGAGGTCTGCGCGTCGCGCGCGAGCTGCATGTACTTGTCGGCGATGTGATGGGCGGTCCCGCGGACCTTCACGTCCGGGCCGTTGGATTCGTATACCCGTGTCATCGGGTTGTGGTTGCGGCGATTGCGGCCGCGCATGCGTTGCTTCTGACCGTTATTCCTCATGGGGACCCGTTTCTCCTTCACATCACCGGCGACTTGGCCGGCCGCACACTTCTCCGGACAGGACATGTCCGGGCAGTACTTGCGCCAGGCACGTCCTGCGATCCATTCGGATCAAATCGAAATCTTCGCGCGCGGCGCGCGCAACGACTTATTTCGCATTGGCTGTTTGGACCAAGAGTTCCAATCCGCGATCACACGCGGTATTTGCCCCTAGCTTTCGCGTGAACGTCGCATCATCGCGACCGTATCGCGCGAACTTCTGTGAAGCATCGGAGACCCGGCGAGCCGCTTCCCGGCTACCGCGTGCCCTCGGCCAATCTGCCCAGACACGCCACGGGTCGAATCCCCGGCAGAAGCTAGTCCGGATCGAGAGCGCTTCCAAGCGTTATTTTCGGCTCTGTGTGCGGAGCACGAGCGCGCGCGGTATGCCCAGGAGGTCCCGCCGCGCGGGTTCATTAACGATGAGATCGGCCACGCGCGCGAGCGCGGTCACCGCCGCCTCCTGCCCGCGGCCCAATTCGAGGACCGCGACCCCGCCCGGCGTCATGAGCCGCGGCAGGTCGGGCAGGATCGCGCGATAGGCCTCCAAGCCGTCGCCGCCGCCATCGAGCGCAAGCCGCGGATCGAAGTCGCGTACTTCGCGCGGCAGGGACTCAAGCTCCGCGCGCACAATATATGGAGGATTTGCGACAACAAGATCGAAGCGCGCAGCGATCGAAGCGCTCCAGTCGCAACACGCGAAAGCAGCGCGATCGGCCAGGCCGAGGCTTTGCAGATTTTCGCGCGCGACGAAGAGCGCATGCTCGCTCCGGTCGATGCCGATGCCGAAGGCACAGGGCCGCTCGAGCAGGAGCGCGGCGAGCAGCGCGCCGGTGCCGGTGCCGAGATCGAGCACGCGAAGCGGCGCATTGCGATCCGGCATGGCCGCGAGCGCGGCCTCGACCACGGTCTCGCTCTCCGGACGGGGAACCAGCGTTTCGGGCGCCAGCGCGAAGGCGCTGCTCCAGAATTCCTTGCGCCCCAAAATTCGCGCCAGCGGTTCGCCGCCTTCGCGGCGGCCCGCCAGGGCATCGATCTTGCCGCGCGCGGCCGCGTCCACTTCCGCGTCTGATGTGGCGAGGATCGCCGACTCCTCGATCCCGAGCGCGCGGGCGATCAAAATGCGCGCTTCGAGCGCGGCGCTGCCGATGCCGGCCTTGGCGAGCCGCTCGGCGACCTCGCGGCGCAGCGCGCCGACGGTCGTCGCTTTGCCCTTCTTGGTTTTCACCGGAGTGATCATGCGGTCTCGTCCGCCGCGAGCAGCGCCGCCTGGTGGTCGGCAACCAGCGCGTCGATCAGCTCATGCAGCGCAGTGCCCTCCAGAACCTGCGGAAGCTTGTGCAGGGTGAGCCCGATGCGGTGATCGGTGACGCGCCCTTGCGGAAAATTATACGTGCGGATGCGCTCGGAACGATCCCCGCTCCCCACCAGCCCGCGCCGCTCGGCTGCACGCGCGGCATCCAGCTTCTTGCGCTCCATGTCGTAGAGGCGGGCGCGCAGCATCTCCATCGCGCGGGCGCGGTTTCTGTGCTGCGAGCGCTCGTCCTGAACGAAAACCACGATCCCGCTCGGGAGGTGGGTGATGCGCACGGCGGACTCGGTCTTGTTGACGTGCTGGCCGCCGGCGCCGCCGGCACGCATGGTGTCGATCTCCAGGTCGTCGTCGTTGATTTTGACATCGACCTCGCCGGCCTCGGGCAGCAGCGCGATGGTCGCAGCCGAAGTGTGAATGCGGCCCGAGCCTTCGGTCGTCGGCACGCGCTGGACGCGGTGCACGCCGGATTCGAACTTGAGCTTGGCGTAGGCGCCGTGGCCGCGAATGGCGGCGATGATTTCTTTGAACCCGCCCTTGGCGCCGTCGCTCATGGACAGAATCTCGACGGTCCAGCCCTTCAGCGCGGCATAGCGCTGGTACATGCGGAACAGATCGCCGGCGAACAGGGCGGCCTCGTCGCCGCCGGTACCGGCGCGCACTTCAAGGACCGCGCCGTGCTCGTCGGCGGAATCCTTGGGCAACAGCGCCAAGCGAACTTTTTCTTCGAGCGCGATAAGGCGCTTGAGCACCGCTGCCTTTTCCTCGGCGGCGAGCCGCTCCACGTCGGCCTCGGTCGTGGGATCGACCAGCAAGGCCTCGAGCGAGGCGAGATCGGCCCGCGCCTTGCGCAGCGCATGCACGGTCTCCACCACCGGGGTGAGATCGGAAAACTCGCGCGACAGGCGCACGCGCGATTCGCGGTCGAGTGGCGCCGAAAGCTCCCCCTCCAGAGCGGAGTGGCGCGAAATCAGCGTATCGAGGCGGGCTTCGGGAAGCATGGCTCAGACCGGAACGCCGGATTTCTCGGCGAAGGCGCGCAGCTTGTCGCGGATCGATACCGTGCCGGTCTTGCCGGCGAGCATCGGGTTCAACATTTTCGCCGCCGCACCGATATCGAGCGCGAGCACCATCGCCTTCACCGGCCCAAGCGCCGCGGGCGAGAGCGACAGCCTGCGATAGCCGATGGCCAGTAGCGCCAACGCTTCCAGCGGACGCGAGGCGAGTTCGCCGCACAGCGCGATCGGCTTGTTGTGCCTGATGCCGGCGTCGGCGACCGACTTGAAGGCGCGCAAAGCCGGCGCCGAGAGCGGGTCGAAACGGCCGGCCACACGCTGATTGCCGCGGTCGGCGGCGAACAGGAACTGGATCAGGTCGTTCGATCCGACCGAGAGGAAATCGACGCGCTCCAAAATCTCGTCGAGCGAGAACAGCAGCGAAGGAACCTCGAGCATGGCGCCGATGCGGATGGTGTCCGGCAGCGCGTGGCCGTGGCGGCGCAGATGGGTGAGCTCGCGCTCGATCAGCGCGCGCGCGCGGTCGAACTCGTCGACAGCGGCGATCATGGGAAACATCACGTGCAGATCGCGCCCGGATGCGGCGCGCAGCAGTGCGCGCAACTGGCTGCGCAACAGCCCCGGCCGGTCGAGACCGAAGCGGACCGCGCGCCAACCGAGCGCCGGATTTTCCTCCACGACATTGCGCAAGTACGGCAGCACCTTGTCGCCGCCGATATCCAGCGTGCGGAAGGTCACCGGCTTACCGTTGGCGGCTTCCAGCACGGCCTTGTAGTGCTTGTATTGCTCGCTGGTGCGCGGCAGCGCCGAGGCCACCAGGAACTGCAGCTCGGTGCGGAACAGGCCGATGCCGTCGGCGCCGGTCTCGGCGATGTGCGGAAGATCGACCAGCAGCCCCGCATTCAAGAGTAGATCGACGCGTTCGCCGTCCTTGCTCACGGCCGGCCTGTCGCGCAGCGCCGCGTATTGCGCCTGGCGGCGTGCTTTCAGGCGCACCTTCTCGCCATATGCTTTTTCCAGATCGGTCGGCGGGCGAAAGTGCACTTCGCCGGCGTCGCCATCGACGATGATGGCGTCACCCGGGTCCACCAGGCCGGTCGCGTTCTCGATCTGGCCGACGGTGGCAACGCCGAGCGCCCGGGCGACGATGGCGACGTGACTGGTGGAGGCGCCCTCTTCGAGCACTACGCCGCGCAGCCGGGCGCGATCGAAGTCGAGCAACGCCGCCGGGCTCATGTTGCGGGCCACGAGAATTGCGTTCTCCGGCAGGTCCTCGCGCTTCTGCCCATCGTTCAACCCGACCAGCTCGCGCAGCAGCCGGTTGGCGAGATCGTCGAGGTCGTGCAGGCGCTCGCGCAGATACGGGTCGGTCTGGCGCAGCATGCGCGCGCGGGTGTCGGACTGGACGCGCTCGACCGCGGCCTCGGCGGTGAGCCCGGTCATCACGGCTTCGCGCAGCTTGCGTAGCCAGCCGCGGTCATGGGCGAACATGCGGTAGGCCTCAAGCACGTCGCGGTGCTCGCCGGCGCGCGACACGCCTTCTTCCTCGAGCATGGTGTCGACCGAGGCTCTGAGCGTGTCGATCGACTGGTCGAGGCGGACAAGCTCTTTTTGCGGGTCGTCGGCGATGAAATTCTTCACGTGCACGCGCGGGTCGTGCAGCACGACATGGCCGAGCCCGATGCCGTCGGAAAGCGACAGGCCTTGGGCATGCACCGGCCGGCGCGCGGCGGGTTCGGCGCCGGGCTTGGCGAGCGAAGTCAGCTCGCCCGAAGCGATCATCTCGGCGAGCACCATCGCCGTGGTTTGCAGCGCCTCGACCTCTTCCTCGCTATAGGTGCGGAAGGCTCGGTTCTGCACGTCGAGCACGCCGAGCGTGTTGCCGGCGCGCAGGATCGGCACACCGAGGAACGAGTGATAGATTTCCTCGCCGGTCTCCGGCTTGTAGGAGAAGGCCGGATGCTTCTGGGCGTCGGGAAGATTCAGCGGCTCGGCTTCGGAAGAGACGAGGCCTACGAGGCCCTCGCCGGGCTTCAGCACCGTCAAGTGCACAGCCTCGCGGCTCAGGCCCTCGGTGGCATAGAGCTCGAGGCTGCCGTCGACGCGCAGCACATAGACCGAGCAGACCTCCGCCACCATGTTGGCGGCGATCTGCACCACGATCTTGTCGAGCCGCTCCTGCGCGCTGACCGGCTCCGCCATCACCTCGCGGAGCCGCTTCAGCAGAACGCGCGGACCGGCCAGCGTGCTACGCACGGCCATGGGCCGGGTTCCTTTCAGGGCGCCGCGCCGCCCGCTTGTTTTCTCGTGAACCTCGCGCGGGAGCCGTCCCCGCGCCGTCGCTACAGGCGATGGCCGGATGCCGGTTGCTTACGCGTCTGGCGCATACAAACCATCATTGGTCGAGCCCGTATACTGAATGCAAAGTCCGTACCGCAAGCTCGGTATAGGCCGCATCGATCAGCACGGAAATCTTGATCTCCGAGGTCGAGATGGCGCGGATATTGATCTGCCGCTCGGCGAGCGCTTTGAAGGCGGTGGCGGCGACACCGGCATGGGTGCGCATGCCGACCCCGATGATCGAAACCTTTACCACGTCGGCGGCGCCCTCGAGCGCCGAAAAGCCCACCTTCTTCTTGACCTTCTCCAGCACCTGCTTGGCGCGCTCGAAATCGGTCACCGGCACGGTGAAGGTGATGTCGGTGCGGCCGTCGGCCGAGATGTTCTGCACGATCATATCGACATTGATGTTGGCCTCGGCGAGCGGCTCGAACAGGGCGGCGGCGACGCCGGGCCGGTCTTCGACCCGGCGGATCGAGATCTGCGCCTCGTCCTTGGAGAAGGCGATACCGGTGACGACTTGATTCTCCAAAATCTCCTCCTCGTCGCAGATCAGGCTGCCGACCGGATGGCCGTGGACGTCGCGCTGCGGCGCGTCCGGCGCCTCGAAGCTGGAGCGGACGTTCACGCGCACCTTCTGCTGCATGGCGAGCTCGACGGAGCGCACCTGCAACACCTTGGCGCCGAGCGAAGCCATTTCCAGCATTTCTTCGTAGGCGACCTTCTCGAGCCGCCGCGCCTTGGGCACGATGCGCGGGTCGGTCGTATAGACCCCATCAACGTCCGTATAGATGTCGCAGCGGTCGGCATGAATCGCAGCCGCGAGCGCGACCGCGCTGGTGTCGGAACCACCGCGGCCGAGCGTCGTAATGCGTCCGCTCTCCTTGTGGATGCCCTGGAACCCGGCGATGACCGCGACCTCGCCGCGCTCCTTGAAGCGCTTGATCAGCTCGGCGCCGTTCACCTCGAGGATGCGCGCGCCAGCATGGGCGTTGTCGGTGAGGATCGGCAGTTGCCAGCCCTGCCAGGAGCGCGCGGTGACGCCCAGCTCCTGCAAGACGATGGCGAGCAGCCCGGCGCTCACCTGCTCGCCCGAGGCGACCACGGCGTCATATTCGCGCGCGTCGTGCATTGGCGCCGCCTGTCGGCACCATTCGACGAGCTGGTTGGTCGTACCGGCCATGGCCGATACGACAACGGCGACCTCATGGCCGGCGTCGACCTCGCGCTTGACGTGCTGAGCGACGTTGCGAATTCGGTCGAGATCGGCGACCGAAGTGCCGCCGAACTTCATGACGAGCCGGGCCATAAGTCCTCAACTGCGAAACCACGAAAAGGCGCGTATAGATATAGACGGGTTAGTATGCGGGCAACGGCCCGGCGCCGAAGGGACCCTACATGGTGAAGGCAGCAAGTGAAGCCCGAACGACGGTCGATCCGGCCGAAGTCGCGCGCTTCGCGGGGCTGGCCGACGAGTGGTGGAACCCGCACGGCAAGATGCGGCCGTTGCACAAGTTCAACCCGGTGCGGCTCGCCTATATCCGGGACCGCATCTGCGAGCGGTTCGGCCGCGACGCCAAATCGCTCGAAAGCCTGAAGGGGCTGCGCATCCTCGACGTCGGTTGCGGTGGCGGGCTGGTATGCGAGCCCCTGGCGCGGCTCGGCGCTGAAGTCGTCGGTATCGACCCGGGCGAGCCGAATGTCGCGGCGGCACAGCTGCATGCCGAAAAGAGCGGGCTCTCGATCGACTACCGCGCGACCACCGCGGAGGCGCTGGCCGATACGAATGAGCGCTTCGATGTGGTGCTCGCGCTCGAAGTGGTGGAGCACGTCTTGGACGTTACGCTGTTCGTGCGGCGCTGCGCCGAGATGGTGAAGCCCAGCGGGCTGATGATCGTGGCCACGCTGAACCGCACGCTGAAAAGTTTTGCGCTGGCGATCGTCGGCGCCGAATACGTGCTGCGCTGGCTGCCGGTGGGCACGCATCGTTGGGAAAAATTCGTGACACCCGACGAGCTCGAGGCGGCGCTCGCCGCCGGCGGGCTCGCGCTGATCGACGAGACCGGCGTTGTCTATAGTCCATTCACCGACCAGTGGCGGCGGGCCGACGACATGGATGTGAACTATATGTTCGCCGCCGGGAAAACGGGCTGAGGCGGACGCCGCATGATTGCCCTGCCTTGGCTCTGGGCCGCCTTCACCGTGTTCGGTGCCGCAGCGCAGACCGCGCGCAACGCCACGCAACGCGAGCTCACCGCGAAGCTCGGCACGGTCGGTGCCACACATGTGCGCTTTCTGTTCGGCCTACCGTTTGCGATCCTGTTCCTGGCGGCCGTTACCTTTGTGACCGGCGCACAGCTACCGGTGCCGCGCGCAGAATTCTGGCCCTGGATCGTGACCGGGGCGGTCGCGCAAATCTTGGCCACCGCACTCATGCTCGCGGCCATGAACGATCGCTCGTTCGTCGTCACCATCGCCTATACCAAGACCGAGCCGGTGCAGACTGCGATCTTCGGCCTCGTGCTGCTCGGCGACCGGCTCACGTGGCCGCTCGCCGCCGCGATCCTGATCGCGAGCGCCGGCGTATTCCTGATGTCGTGGAAGCCGGGGCAGCAAACCGGCGGCATGCGGCCGGTGCTCTTGGGCATCGCTTCGGGCGGCCTGTTCGGTCTCGCGGCGGTGAGTTTTCGCGGCGCGATTCTTACGCTCGATACGAGCTTCGTTCCGGCGGCGACCTTCGCGCTTGCGGTTTCGCTGGCGATCCAGACCGCGCTCCTCACACTTTACTTGGCGCTGCGCGACCGGGCGGTGCTCGGCGCGATCTTCCGCGCCTGGAAGCCTTCGATGTTCGCAGGCCTCATGGGCGCTACCGCTTCGGAATGCTGGTTCCTGGCATTCGCGCTGACTTCGGCCGCCAATGTGCGCACGCTCGGCCTCGTGGAGGTGCTGTTCGCGCAGGGCGTCTCGACCATCCTGTTCCGCCAAGCAATCACCGCGCGCGAGGCGCTCGGAATCATCTGCGTCGTGCTCGGGGTCGGGTTGCTGTTGATTGCGTTCTGAGAGCGCTCAGTTCCGCTCGTCGGGCAGCATCGGCAACGGCTGCACCTCGACACCCTCCTCCAGAAGCTCCTTCACCTCATCGGGCTGCGCCTCGCCGTAGATCGAGCGCTTCTCGATCTCTTCGTGGTGCATCTGACGCGCGAGCTCGGGGAATTCGTCGCCGACGTAATCGGCGTTTTTCTTCACGTGTTCGCGCACTTCTTTCAAGAGTCGGCGCAATTCCTTCTCGCGCCCGGACAGGAGCGCGACCGGCTGCGGCTCGGACTGCGGCGCCGGAGCGGGCTCAGGCTCGGCCTGGCGCCCGGCGCGGCCGATGGAAGGCGCCATGATCGCCTTCTCGATCCGGTTCGAGCCGCATTCGGGGCATTCCACAAGCCCGCCGGCGACCTGCGCCTCCGAGGCCGCGGAATCCGGGAACCAGCTATCGAAGCGGTGGCCCGTTTCGCAAACTAGCGTGTAGCGGATCATGCGCGTCCGACCACGTGAAGCCGTGCGGTCGCGCTCGCGGGCACGACCACTTCGAAGCGGCGGCCGTGTTCGAGCGAGGGAATGCGCGAGCGCGCCTGCATCACGAGCGCAGGATCGATTTCGGCGATCGTGACCCCCGACTCGATGCCGGCCTCGGCGACAATCTTGCCCCAGGGATCGATCACCATGGAGTGGCCGAAAGTCTCGCGGCCGTTCTCATGCTTGCCGCCCTGGGCCGCGGCGAGCACGAAGGCGCCGTTCTCGATGGCGCGCGCGCGCAACAGCACGTGCCAGTGCACCTCACCCGTGGTTTTGGTGAAAGCCGCGGGCACGGTGAGGAAATGCGCGCCGGCCTCGGCGAGCGCGCGATAGAGCTGCGGAAAGCGCAGGTCGTAGCAGACCGAAAGCCCGAGTCCGCCCCACGGGAGACCCACGACGATTGCGGTCTCGCCCGGGCGGAAGGTGTTCGACTCGCGATAGCTCTCCTTGCCCGGGAGCTCGACGTCGAACAGATGGATCTTGTCGTAGCGGGCTGCGATCTCGCCGTCGGGGCCGATCATGAAGCCGCGGTTGGCGGCCTTTTCGGGCGTGACCTTCACCGAGAGCGAGCCGATGTGCAGGAACAAGGAAAGCTCGCGCGCGAGCTGCTGAAACGCGGCAAGCGCCGGATCGTGATTCTCCTCGACGATATTCTCGAACAGCGACTTGCGGTCGAGTTCCATGAGCGAGGTCATTTCCGGAGTCTGCACATAGTCGGCGCCGGCGCTCTTGGCCTCGCGAATGAGCTTGGCCGCGAGATCGACATTGGCGACGACGGAACGGCCCGCGCGCAATTGCACGAGCCCGGCGCGGAACTTCTTCAACTCGGCCATGGGTTCCTCCGCCATTCCAAATCAGCGGCCATCATAGGGCGGCTTACCAAGGCTCGACAACCCGCGCGAACGCCAGCACGTCGACGCTCTGCGCACCCGCCCGGCGCAAGGCGCGCGCGCAAGCGTCCACGGTGGCACCCGAGGTGATCACATCATCGACAAGTACGAGGCGGCGGCCCTTGACCTCGGTGCGCATATTCGCCGGGACGGTGAACGCGCCCTGAACATTGCGCGCGCGTTCCTTGCGGGTCTTGCCGACCTGAGGCGGGGTCGCATGACGGCGATTGAGGAATTGTTCCTTAGCCGGAACGGCGGAAATCGCGGAGACGGCGCCGGCAAGTGCGGCCGATTGATTGAAGCGCCGCCACCACAGCCGCGTCCAATGCAGCGGCACCGGCACCAGCGCGTCCGCGCCAGCGAGCACTTCGCTCCCCGCACGCGCCATCCAACGGCCGAGCGGCCGAGCGACATCGAGCCGGTCGCCGTATTTCAAAAGATGCACGAGCTCGCGCGCCACATCGCCGAAGCGCGACACGGCACGCGCGCGATCGTAAGCCGGCGGGTCAGCAAGCGCGCTGGCCGAAAGCAGCGGCCCGCCCGGATCGTGCGAAAACGGCGTCCCCAGCCGCTCGCAATAGGGCCGCTCGATGAAACCCATCCTGTTCCAGCAGGCCTGACAGAGACCGCCCTGCTCGCCCACCGGCCTGCGGCAAGCCAAGCAGGTCGGCGGCAAGACGAGGTCGAGGCTGCGCCGGCCCGTGCCCGCCATGAAGCGGACGAGCAGCGATCCGGGCCGGGAGAAAGCGGCTAGCATGGCCCAAGGCTAGCGCCGAAACCGCCTTGATTCAAAGCTATCGGTTGCCGGATGGATGCTCCTCCCAGACTGTTCGACCGGGCGCTGTTGATCGAGCGCCGGCGCCGCGCCGACAAGGCCGGCGCGGAGACGTTCCTGTTGGAGCGGGTGGCCGCGGATCTGGCCGAGCGGCTGACGGCGGTACAGCGGCGGTTCGAGCTGGCGGTTGATCTCGGCACGCCTGGTGCTGCGCTTACCAACGCCCTGATGAAGAGCGGCCAGATCGGCCGGCTCGTCGTCTGCGAACCGCTCGCCGAACTACGCATCGGCGCGCTGCGCGTCGCCGGAGACGAGGAGGTATTGCCTTTCGCGCCGGGCTCGCTCGATCTCGTCGTGTCGGCGCTCGCGCTGCAGTGGGTGAACGATCTGCCGGGTACGCTGGTGCAAATCCGCCGCGCGCTCAAGGCCGACGGCCTGCTGCTCGCCGCGCTGATCGGCGGCGACACGCTGATCGAGCTGCGCGAGAGCTTCGCCACCGCCGAGGAGGAGATCGCCGGCGGCGCCAGCCCGCGGGTTTCGCCCTTCACCGACGTGCGGACGATGGGATCGCTGTTGCAGCGCGCGGGCTTCGCCTTGCCGGTGACCGACTCCGACCGGATCGTCGTGCGCTATGCGCAGCTCTCCGATCTGTTGAACGACCTGCGCCGCATGGGCGCCACCAACGTGATGGTGGAGCGGCAGAGCACGATGATGAAACGCGCGATCCTGGCGCGCGCGGCCGAGCATTATGCCGAGCGTTTCACCGACGCGGACGGCAAGATCAGGGCGACGTTCGAGGTGATCTCGATTTCAGGCTGGTCGCCGCACGAAAGCCAGCAGAAGCCGCTGCGGCCCGGCTCGGCGCGGACGCGGCTCGCCGATGCGCTGGGGGTTACGGAGCAATCGGCCGGCGACAAGGCGCGGCCGCCGGGACGTTCATAGCCCGATCAGCTCGGATAGGCGTCAAGAACCTTCTGATAAAAGAATAGGCTCCCTGATAAAAGAATAGGCTCCAACAATCGCTGGAGCCTAAGGACTCGACACAGGAGGAAGCGATTTATTGGAAACCGTTATCGACCTTCGTGAAGAGCGAAACCAGATTGGTGCCGATGCCCTGGGCCGCAACGAGGATCACAATTGAAATGCTTCCGGCAATAAGGGCGTATTCGATCGCGGTCGTGGCGCGCGTGTCGGATAGGAATTCACGCGCCAATCGCATTGGGCGCGCGACTGCGGTTGAGATCGAGGACAGCATGGGCAGACTCCTCATTTTTTTTCACCAACCCGGTATCGAGAGCAGCTCGACGAGACTTGGAATCAGCGGCACGTCAGCGGGCGGCATCGGATAGTCCCGCAGGCGCTCCGGCCTGACCCAAGTGCATTCCTGTCCTTCGTGCGGTTTCACGAACCCATCCCAGCGGCGGCAGACCCACAGCGGCATCAGGAGCTGGAAGTCGTCATAGCTATGGCTGGCGAACGTGAGAGGCGAAAGGCAGGCTTCGCGCACTTCGATTCCAAGTTCCTCCTTCAGTTCCCGTATCAACGCATCCTCGGGTCGCTCGTCCGGCTCGACCTTGCCGCCCGGAAATTCCCACAGGCCCGCCATCGGCTTGCCCGGCGGCCGGCGCGTCAATAGCACCCGGCCGTCGGTATCGATGAGCGCACATGCGGCGACGAGAACGAGCTTCACGCGCAAACCCGGAAAAAAGCGTAAACCCCGGTCGTTAATACAAACCTATCCCGCAGCTTCGCATTTTGCTGCGTTTGCATACGATCTAGCTCCTATAATCGCCGTTGATGGCGATGTATTCCTTGGTGAGATCGCAAGTCAGCACCCGGTCGGTGCCGCGGCCGAGCTTGAGATCGACGGTGAGATCGATCACGTCGCGCTTCATATAGGCGGAGGCCCGCGCCTCTTGGTAGGCCGGGTCGCGCTCGCCGGCGACGGCCACGCGAATATCGCCGAACCATATTGCAAGCTTGTCCCGCTTCGCGGGTTCGCCGGCCTTGCCGACGGCCATCACGACGCGGCCCCAGTTGGCGTCCTCGCCGGCGATCGCGGTCTTGACCAGCGGCGAGTTGGCGATCGAAAGCGCGATCCGGCGCGCCGATTTCTTGGAGACCGCGCCTTTCACGTTGATGCGCACGAGCTTGCGTGCGCCCTCGCCGTCGCGCGCGAGTTGCTCGGCAAGATCGGCGAGCACCG
>JAYUHJ010000390.1:0-8646 GCA_043767065.1 Hyphomicrobiales bacterium
CTGGTTCGGATCGGGCTTCAGCTCCTTCCAGTCCTGGAACCGGTTGAAGGTGCGGAAGTCGTCGGCGGTGCGCGCCGCGGCCGTCACGGTCCCGATATATTTGTACTCGTCGTCGTCCGCGGCCTTGTCATTGTCGCCGGTATTGACGCGCGTGACCATGCCGTTCGCTTGCGCGATCCCGGCCACGACCGAGGCGAGCTCCAGATGCCGGTTGGAGACGTGCATGATTACGACGCCGCCGGGCGCGAGCTTCTTCAGATAAATCGCCATCGCTTCCTTCGTCATCAGATGCACCGGAATCGCATCGGAAGAGAAGGCATCGACATAGATCATGTCATAGGCGCCGTCCGGCGCATTGGCGAGCGTGAGCCGCGCGTCGCCCAACACGATCTGGTTCTTCTGCATATCGGCCGGCGTCAGCGGCGCGTTGCCGGGCACGACCGGCATGTTCGGCGTGCAGCTCGCGAGATAAGTGAACTTCGCCCTGTCCTGCGCGATCTGAATCACCAGCGGATCGATCTCATAATAATGCAGCGTATCGCCCGGCCGCGAGCGGCAGGCGAGACTGCCGGCCCCTAACCCGATCACCGCATAGCGGATCGCCGCGCGCTTGCGCTCGCGCACCGCGATCATCGCCTGCCCCATGGCCGACGCGTCGTAGTAATACATGATGTTCTCGGGCCGGCCGGTGACAGGCTTGCCCTGAGCATCGCGGATGCGCTGGGCGCCGTGCGTCGTGGTGCCGTGCATCAGCACCCGGTGCTGGCCGTCGGTGGTGTCGTAAATCTTGTGCACGCCGAAGAAGCTGCGCAGCGATTGGAAATTGCGCGAGTCGCTCTGGTAAATCTGGCTCGCGAAGAACGCCAGGCCGATAGCCGCCGCGTAGAGCAGCGTCCGGTTCCACAGCAAGAGCGACGCGATGATCAGTCCGATCAATATTGTGCGGTAGAGCCACTCGTCGGGGACATAGCGATAGACCAGGCCAGGGATCAGGATCGCAAGCGCGAGCGCCGCCGCGCCGAGCCAGATCCACTGTTCGCGGCTTTCGGTCGGCACTTTCCACAACGGCCGGCACAGGATCGCGAACACGATCAGAAGCGGATACTCGACCACCCAGTTGAAGATGTATGGCGCGATGAGGCCGGCGAAAATGCCGCCGATCATGCCTCCCACCGACATCCAGAGGAAGAACGCAGTCAGGAACTGCGCCGGCGGCCGGCGCTTGGCGAGTTCGCCATGGCAAGCAAGCGCGATCACGAAGAACGCCGCGAGGTTGACGGCGATGACCAGGAAAATGTTGTCGAGCGCGTCGAAGATATAGACCGCGACCAGCGCCGCCACGAAGAAGGGCTGCGCCGCCAGCACGATCCAGTGCGGAATGATGGGTTTGGTCGAAAAAACGATGACGAAGGTCGCAAGATAAAGCGAGAGCGGGACCACCCAGAAGAACGGCGCCGCGGCGACGTCGGTGGTCAGATGCGCGGTGATCGCGATCAGCAGGGCCGACGGTAGGGCGGCGAGTCCGATCCAGGTCAGCGCATCAAGCCAGGTCGGCGGCGTCGCGCGGCCGCCGTGGGCCTGTGCTGCGGTCTTCAGCGAACCGCGGGTCCGCCACAACAGCGCACCGCAGATCGCGATGAAGACGATCAACAGATAGAACAGAATCGACCAGACGCGGGTCTGCTCGCCAAGCTTGCTGAGCGGCTCGATCACGAACGGATAGCTCAGCAGCGCAAGGAAGCTTCCGACATTGCTCGCCGCGTAGAGGAAGTACGGGTCCTTGGCCGCCGGATGATCGGTGCGCGCGAACCAGGCCTGCAGCAGCGGCGCGTTCGCCGAGAGCGCGAAGAACGGGAACCCGATCGAAAGCGCGAACAGCCCGAGCAGCCAGAACGCCTCGCCTTGCGCCGGCGGCTTGCCCCAACCGGTAGCCATCGAGAGCGGGAGCCAGAAGGTCGCCACCGCCATCACCACCAAATGAGTAATGACGGTTTGCCGGCCCGAGAGATTGCGCGTGATCAGGTGCGCGTAGGCATAGCCGGCGAGCAGCGCCGTCTGGAAGAACACCATCGCCACCGACCAGACTTGCGGCGAGCCGCCCAGCGTCGGCAGCACCATCTTGGTGAACATCGGCTGCACCGCGAACAGCAGCGCCGCGGAAAGAAATATCGCGATGCCGAAGACGCCGAGCAGCACGCCGGGGCTGACCCCGCCGCTCTTGGAACTCGATGCTCGCTTACGTACGGCCATGCGTCTTGCTCCGTGCTACGGCTTCGGCGGAATCCGGTCGGGATTTTTGGAGGGGTGGGGCGTGACGGTCGGCACCGTCCTCGAACGCGGAATACCCTGAGTTGCTAGGCGTTTATTCGGTAGGCGGATCATCGCAGAAGCCGGGTTCGGGGTCCACTGGCCGGGGTCGGCTGTACGGTTGCCCTGCACGCCGGATAGTACCTAGCATCGGCCCACTGACCAAGAAACGCGAATAAGGGAAACACCACAACGACGACCAACCGGGAGGAAACCCACATGCGAAATTCATTGTCGGTCACTCTGTCTCTATGCATCGCTCTTCTATTGAGCGCCCCGCTTTCCGCCCAGCAACAGCCGCCTACCCCACCACTGGCGCCGACGACCCCCTACGGCCCGCCCATCACGCTCGAACAGGCGAAGAAAGCCGCTGACGCGGCGGAGGCCGAGGCGAAAAAGAGAAACATGAAGATGGCCATCGCCATCGTAGAGCCTACCGGCGATCTCGTTTATTTCCGCAAGATGGACGATACGCAGTATGGGTCGATCAGGATTGCGGAGGAGAAGGCGGTCTCGGCCGCGCTGTTCCGCCGCTCGACCAAGGAATTTCTGGATCGCGTCGCCAAAGGCGATCTTTCCCCGATGGCCTTGAGCCGCGCGGTAGCATCCGCGGGCGGCATCCCGATCGTGGTGAGCGGCAAGATCATCGGCGCGATCGGAACTTCGGGCGGCGCCGACGACGCGATATCGCAAGCCGGCGCCGACGCACTCAAGTAGACGCCGAATAATAATAAAGCGCTCTAGTTTTTGCGACTCGTTTGCAGCAAGGCCGCTCGCCGGAGCGGCCTTTTTTGTTATTGGCCAGAACGATTGAGCGCACCGCAGCGCGGAATAGAGCGCGCTTGCCGGTGTTCGCCAAATCGTGAAGCCTACTCGCGCCGATCGTCGTCCAACATTCTTACGAACGCGCTAGGATTGGTTGCATTCGAACCCGCAAAAAGTTTTCGGCGAACAGCGCCGATGGGAGGAAACGCCATGACCCAACTCACCCGCCGTAGCGCGCTCGCCGGCGCCGCCGCCATCACTGCTGCCGCAGCCATCGGCCCGCTTGCCGCTACACCAGCGCGCGCCGCCGCGCCTACCGCCGGCAAGCAAGCGCCGGGTTTCTATCGCTACAAGATCGGCGACTTCGAGATCACCGCCATCCATGATGGCGTCTGGCTACCGGATATTACACCGACGCTCGTCCGTAACGCATCCGTGCCAGAAATTCAGAAGATGCTTTCCGATCAGTTCCAGCGCACCGACAAGATGGTGGTGCCGTTCACGCCGCTCATGGTCAATACCGGCTCAAAGCTCGTGCTGATCGACACCGGCACCGCCGGCCGGTTCGTTCCTACCGCGGTGAATTTCATGGACAATTTCATCGCCGCCGGTTTCGATCCGAAGCAGGTCGACACCGTCGTAATTTCCCACTTCCACGGCGACCACATCAACGGCATCCGCACCAAGGAGAACGAACTCACCTTCCCGAATGCCGAAATCCTGGTGCCAGCGGTGGAATGGACGCTGTGGATGGACGATAGCAAAGCGACCACCGTACCCGAGAATCAAAGAGGCAACTTCGGCAATTCCAAACGAGTGTTCGGCTCGATCGCCAACAAGGTCACGCCGTTCGAGCCCGGCAAGGAGGTTGCGCCCGGCATCACCTCGATCGCGGCCCCCGGGCACACGCCCGGCCACACCGCTTTCGCCATCGCTTCGGGCAATCAATCGATGATGACCGTCGTCGATGCCACCAACAACGCCTACCTGTTCGTCCGCAACCCGGAATGGCAGTTCGCGTTCGACACGGACGGCGCCATGGCAGTCGAAACCCGCAGGCGGCTCCTGGATCGCGCTGCCGCCGACAAAATGCTGGTCGGTGGTTATCACTGGCCCTTCCCGGCCGTCGGCTACATCACCAAGGAAGGTTCCGGCTACCGGCTCAATCCGGTTGCCTACAGCCACATGCTCTGAGTTCTCACGAACTCCCCGCCCCCCTGCGGGAAAGGTCGTCCGAACGGGCGGCCTCTTTTTTTGCGAGCGGGACGCGGCTCAATCGTTGTCGCGCCAAGCGCTCATCAGCCGGTCGAGGATCGGGCGCGTCTCCGAGACGCGCTTGCCCGCAACGGAGACGACCGCCACGTCGCGCGACTTCAGGCAGTAGATCGCGGCGAGCTTGTTGCGGTCCGAAGTCTCGCCCCAGACCGCCTCCGAGGTCGGGGTCAGCAGCGACAGGCGGGCCTTGCGCATCGTGGTACGCGCCTTCGCCATGCATTGGGCGTGCGGCAGGTCGTCGGTCACGAAGTGATTGAACGACATCGCCGCTTGCGCGGAGGCCGGCGCGGGCGCCAACAGCGCGGTGAAGAGTGCGGCGAACGCCAGCGTGAACACGGTCCACTTCATTGCATCCCCCTGACTGTAAATTCAGTCGAAACGCCCCGCCCATGCGGGGAGAACCGGCGGCGAGGATGGCGTCTTTTTTCGAGCCGCGCCAGTCCGCAACTATTCCGCGGCCTCGCGTGGAATGCGCGCGGGATCATAGGCGAGATTCGGCGAGAGCCATTTCTCGGAGACGCCCATGTTCCAGCCTTTGCGCTTGGCGTAATCCTCGACCTGATCGCGGTCGATGCGCCCGACGCCGAAATAGGCGCTCTGCGGATGCGAGAAGTAGAGTCCGCAGACCGCCGCCCCCGGCCACATCGCGAAGCTCTCGGTCAGCTGCACGCCGATCGCGGCTTCCGCGTCGAGCAAATCGAATAGCGTCGCCTTCTCGGTGTGGTCGGGTTGCGCCGGATAGCCGGGCGCCGGGCGGATGCCCCGATATTTCTCGGCGATCAGGTCTTCGTTCGTAAGATTCTCATCCGATGCATAGCCCCAGAATTCCTTGCGCACGCGCTCGTGCATGCGCTCGGCCAAGGCTTCCGCCAGCCGGTCGGCCAGCGCTTTCAGCAAGATGGCGTCGTAATCGTTGTTGGCGCCCTTGAGCGCGTCGGATTTCGCCGCCTCGCCGATCCCGGCGGTGACCACAAACGCGCCCGCGTAGTCGGCAACGCCGCTGCCGCTCGGCGCCACGAAATCGGAGAGCGCGACGTTCGAGCGCGTCTCTCGCTTCGGCATCTGCTGCCGCAGCGTATGCAGGACGGCAGCGCGCTCGCGCCGCGCGTCGTCGCGGAACAGCACGACGTCGTCGCCCTCCGCGTTGGCCGGCCAGAACCCGATCACCGCGCGGGCCGTGAGCCATTTCTCGGCGACGATCTTTTCCAACATCTTGAGCGCGTCGGCGTGCAGCTCGCGCGCGGCAGCGCCCATCTTGGGATCGTCGAAGATCGAGGGATAGCGGCCCTGCAGGTCCCAGGATGCGAAAAATGGGGTCCAGTCGATGAGGCGCACAAGATCGGACAAGTCGTAGCCATCGAACGTGCGCGTGCCGAGGAACGTCGGCCGCGGCGGCAGGTAACTTGAAAAGTCGAGGATCAGCCGGTTCGCCCGCGCCTCCGCGATCGACAGGCGTCGTGTATTGTCCTGATTGTTCGCATGCTGCTCGGCAATGCGGCCGTATTCGGCGCGCACCTGCTCGAGCGTGCGCGCGCGAATTTCCGGATTGAGCAGGCTCGATACCACGCCGACCGCCCGGCTGGCGTCGATCACGTGCACCGCCTGCGAACGGCGATAGCGCGGCGAGATTTTCACCGCCGTATGGATCTTGCTCGTAGTGGCGCCACCGATCAGCAGCGGCAGGTCGAACCCCTCGCGTTCCATCTCGTCGGCGACGTGGCACATTTCGTCGAGCGAGGGCGTGATCAGACCCGAAAGCCCGATCATGTCGGCTTTCTGCTCGCGCGCGGTCTCCAGAATCCGCTGCGCCGACACCATCACGCCGAGGTCGATGACTTCGTAGTTGTTGCACTGGAGCACGACGCCGACGATGTTCTTGCCGATGTCGTGCACGTCGCCCTTGACGGTGGCGAGCACGATCTTGCCGGCGCTGCGCGACAGCGCAACGCCGGTCCGGCGCTTCTCTTCTTCCATGAACGGATTCAGGAAGGCGACCGCCTGCTTCATCACGCGCGCGGATTTCACCACCTGCGGCAGAAACATTTTTCCCGAGCCGAACAGATCGCCGACCACGTTCATGCCGGCCATCAAGGGGCCTTCGATTACATCGAGCGGCCGCTTCGCGAGCTTGCGCGCCTCCTCTACGTCGGTCTCGATAAATTCGGTGATGCCGTGCACCAGCGCGTGCTCGAGCCGCTTCTCGACACCCCATGAGCGCCAGGCGAGATCGGCCTCCCGCTTCTCCATGCCGCCGCCGCGAAACCGTTGCGCCAGTGCGAGCAGCCGGTCGGCCGCGTCGGCGCGGCGATTGAGCACCGCGTCCTCGCAGGCCGCGCGCAGCTCCGGATCGAGATCGTCATGCAGCGGCAACTGGCCGGCATTGACGATGCCGAGATCCATTCCGGCGCGGATCGCGTGGAACAGGAACACCGCGTGCATCGCCTCGCGCACCGGCTCGTTGCCGCGGAAGGCGAAGGAAAAGTTCGAGACGCCGCCCGAGACATGCGCGTGCGGGAGCCGGGCGCGGATGAAGCGCGCCGCTTCGATAAAATCGACGCCGTAGTTGGCGTGTTCCTCGATCCCGGTCGCGACCGCGAAGATATTAGGGTCGAAGATAATATCCTCGGGCGGAAAGCCGATCTCTTCGGTGAGGATGCGGTAGGCGCGCTCGGTGATCGCAGTCTTGCGCGCCAGCGTGTCGGCCTGGCCCTTTTCGTCGAAAGCCATGACCACGACCGCAGCGCCATAGCGGCGCACCAGCCACGCATGGGCCTTGAACGCCTCCTCGCCTTCTTTCATTGAGATCGAATTGACGACGCTTTTGCCCTGCACGCATTTCAGTCCCGCCTCGATCACCGACCATTTGGAAGAGTCGATCATGATAGGGACGCGCGCGATGTCGGGCTCCGCGGCGATGAGATTGAGGAACGTGACCATCGCCCGCTCCGAATCGAGCAGGCCCTCGTCCATATTGATGTCGATCACCTGGGCGCCGTTCGCGACCTGATCGCGCGCAACTTCGAGCCCAGCGGCATAGTCGCCGCCGGTAATCAGCTTCCGGAAGCGCGCCGAGCCCGTAACGTTTGTGCGCTCGCCGATATTGACGAACGGGATTTCAGGCGAGAGCTCGAACGGCTCGAGCCCGGCGAGCCGCAGGCGCTTTGGAATCTCCGGCACGCGGCGCGGCGGCTTGCTGGCGACCGCATCGACGATGGCGCGGATGTGCTCGGGCGTCGTGCCGCAGCAACCGCCCACGATATTGACGATGCCCGCACCCGCGAATTCGCCGAGCAGCTCCGCCATGAAGGCCGGGCTCTCGTCGTAGCGGCCGAACGCATTGGGCAATCCCGCGTTCGGATAGGCGCAGACCAGCGTATCGGCGACCCGCCCGATCTCGGCGATATGGGCGCGCATCTCGCGCGCGCCGAGCGCGCAATTGAGGCCGACCGCGAACGGCCGCGCGTGTGCGACCGAGGTCCAAAACGCCTCGGGTGTCTGGCCCGAAAGCGTGCGGCCGGAGCGGTCCGTGATCGTGCCGGAAATCATCACCGGCAGGCGGATTGCCCGCTCCGCAAACAGCGCCTCGAGCGCGAAGATCGCGGCCTTGGCGTTGAGGGTGTCGAAGATCGTCTCGATCAACAGAATATCGACCCCGCCATCCACCAGCCCGCGCGCTTGCTCGCCATAGGCGGCGGCGAGTTCGTCGAAGGTGGTGGCGCGGAAGCCCGGGTTCGAAACGTCGGGCGAGAGAGAAGCAGTCCGGTTCGTCGGCCCGATCGCGCCGGCGACGAAGCGCCGCCGGCCGTCCTCCTTTTCGGCGATGGCCGCTGCATCGCGCGCGAGCTTGGAGCCCGCGAGATTGAGCTCATAGGCGATCGTCTCCATGCCGTAATCGGCTTGTGCGATGCGCGTCGAGGAGAAAGTGTTAGTTGCAACGATGTCGGCCCCGGCGCGGAAGTAAGCCAGATGAATATCGCGGATCGGATCGGGCCGCGTGAGGTTGAGCAGATCGTTGTTCCCCCTCACCTCCCGGTTCCAGGCGTCGAAGCGCGCGCCGCGGAACGCGGTCTCGTCCAGCCCGAACGACTGGATCATGGTGCCCATGGCACCGTCGAGCACCAAGATGCGCTCGGCCGCGAGCGCGCGCAGTTCGTGCTCTAACTTAGAGATTGACGGCGCGACGGACATGGCCCGCTTCCTCCGTCGGAACATCGTGCCGTGGCACCGGCCGCAGGCCGAGCAGATGGCAGATCGCGAACACCAGATCGGCGCGGTTCATCGTGTAGAAATGGAAATCGG
>JAYUHJ010000391.1:0-8633 GCA_043767065.1 Hyphomicrobiales bacterium
GAATCCTGCGACCATCACGACAGCCCTAGGTGAGTAAGCGAAAGCCCCGGGGAATGCCCGGGGCTTGGCGTCTTGCCCTCGATGACGGAGTTCGCTCAGTACTTCCAGTTAAGCCCAAGGCGAATGGTGTGGAAAGCAGCGTCGATCGCCTTGAGGGTGGCGGTCTCGCCGGTCGCTGCGCCGCCAATAATATTCGTCACTGGCGCGCTAGCACCGATCGCGCCAAGATTGATGTACTGGTATTCGCCCTTCAGGATCAGGTTCGGGGAGAAAGCGTACTCTATGCCAGCGCCGACGACGTAGCCGTATTTCGTCTCGCTTGCACTCAGCGCAGTCTGAAACAGAGCGCTGACTCCGGTCTCGGTGGCGGACAAGTTGTAGCCGACATGGCCGAAGGCCAATCCACCGGTGGCAAATAGCATCCAACCATCGGCCATCATGCCGACACGGCCGCGCAGCGTGCCGAACCAATCGATATTGAAACTCGCAGTACCGCTGATCGGTATGGTGCCGTTCGGATTCGTGAACACTCCCGTTTTGCTGCCCTCGATGCGCGCGTACTGAAGATCGGATTCAATACCAAACAGCACGCTGGGTCCGTATTGCCAATTGTAGCCAACCTGCCCGCCGACAAAGCCGCCTTGAGCCCGGATATCGCCGATCGTGCCTCTGGAGGCAGCCGTCGCCTGTCCAAGATTGTTCGGCGGCGGCGCCGGCAAGATGGTATCAGTGAGAAGCTCGATAGGCTGAGCGACTTGCCAGCTGTAACCTCCGTTCGCGCCGATGTAGAAACCGTTCCAACTGAACGGCGCGGCCGCCGACGGCGGCGCCCAATATGGCGCATCAGCAGCAAGCGCAGGCTGCGCTACCGCGAGCGCAACAAGGGCCGCCCCCGCTAATAGAACTCGTTTCATGGCTTCCCCCACCGGTTTGGACAACAACAAGAAGAAGAAATACCGCCAATGCGGTTAAGCTCCCGTTAAGGGCGCTGAACACCAGGAGACCAAGGTCCGGACTCAATTGATCCAGCAATACAGGCCTGCTGCCACGCCAAGCACGGACCGCAAGCGGTCAACCGCGGGCGGAGCGGGATCAATGCTCAGAAGGTACGGGGGACGAACGGCCTAAAGACCGGCCACGGCTGGGAGCGGCCGCGCGCGGCCCGCCCGCTCCTTCTTCAGGAGATCGGCGATCAGGAAGGCGAGCTCGATCGCCTGCTCGGCGTTGAGCCGCGGGTCGCAATGGGTGTGGTAGCGGTCGTGCAAATCGCTGTCGCTGATCGCGCGCGCGCCGCCGGTGCATTCGGTGACCGGTTGACCGGTCATCTCGAGATGCACGCCGCCGGCATGCGTCCCTTCGGAAACGTGGACGGCGAAGAACTCCTTCACCTCCTGCAATATCTGCTCGAAACGGCGCGTCTTGAAGCCGTTGGCGGTGATGGTGTTGCCGTGCATCGGGTCGCACGACCACACCACCGGGCGCGCGGCACGGCGCACGGCATCGAGCAATTTCGGCAGATGGTCGCCGACCTTGCCGGCGCCGAAGCGGCAGATCAGCGTGATCCGCCCCGGCTCGCGTTCGGGATCGAGAATGTCGAGCAGGCGGATCAGCGCGTCGGGTGCAAGCGACGGCCCGCACTTGATGCCGATCGGATTCTTAATGCCGCGGCAAAACTCGACATGGGCATGATCCGGTTGACGCGTGCGATCGCCGATCCAGGCCATGTGGCCCGAGGTGCAGTACCAGTCGCCGCTCGTGGAATCGACGCGGGTCATGGCCTGCTCGTAGCCGAGCAAGAGCGCCTCATGGCTCGTGTAGATGTCGGTCGTGCGCATTTCCGGATGCACTTCCGGATCGATGCCACAGGCACGC
Organism: Hyphomicrobiales bacterium; assembly: GCA_043767065.1. Classification (GTDB taxonomy): domain Bacteria; phylum Pseudomonadota; class Alphaproteobacteria; order Rhizobiales; family Xanthobacteraceae; genus JAHFPN01. The sequence goes on from JAYUHJ010000391.1 coordinate 1,873, forward strand.
ATGAATTCGAGCGCCTCGGTGATGCGGGCGGCCAGCTCCTCGTAGCGGTGCGACTGCGGGCTGTCCTTGACGAAGCCGAGCATCCACTGATGCGCATTGGACAGATTGGCGTAGCCGCCGGTCGCGAAGGCGCGCAGCAGATTGAGCGTCGCCGCCGACTGCCGATAGGCCTCGATCTGCCGATTCGGATCGGGCGTGCGCGACTCCTTGGTGAACTCCATGCCGTTGATGTTGTCACCGCGATAAACCGGAAGTTCGACCGAACCCTGCTTCTCCAACGGCGAGGAGCGCGGCTTGGCGAACTGGCCAGCGATGCGGCCGATCTTCACCACCGGTAGGGCGCCAGCGAAGGTCAGCACTACCGCCATCTGCAGAAAGACGCGGAAGAAATCGCGGATGTTGTTGGCGGAGTGCTCGGCGAAACTCTCGGCGCAATCGCCGCCCTGGAGCAGAAACGCCTCGCCGGCCCCGACCTTGGCGAGTGCGCGCTTGAGGTGCCGCGCCTCACCTGCAAAAACCAGCGGCGGGAACGTCGCAAGCTGCGCCTCGACGCGCTTCAACGCATCGCGGTCCGGATAATCCGGCATCTGCACGACCGGCTTCGATCGCCAGGAATCCGGGGTCCAACGTTCGGACATTCTCGCTGCTCCCGCGCGGGCCTGGAGGCCGCGCGCGGCAGGGTTATACACCAGCAAGATTAACGGACAACCGCGGATCCTTCGGACGCCAAGTTGGCGTAAATCCGGCGCAGCCGCCCTTTGATCGCGGCCAGATCCTTTGCCGGAATTCCTTCGAGCGCCGCGCGCTCGAGAGCGCGCGCAATCGGGATCAGCTTTCGCACAAGGGCGATCCCTCTCGGCGACAATCGCACGACTACCTCGCGACTGTTGGTACGCGAGCGGCTCCGGGTCACCAGCCCGCGGTGGATGAGGCGGGTCACGAGACGGGAGACGGTCGAGGTCTCGATGCTGGTCATTCCTGCGAGATCGACCTGGCGCTGGCCGCCGTTTTCGGACAAGGCGGCGAGCACGCGCCACATGTCGATGGTCAGTCGCTCGCGGGCAAGCGTCTCGCGCGTAAACCGGGCAACGAGCGCCGCACCTACCCGGTTGACCAGGTAAGGCAGGAAGTCGTCGAGCTTCAGGCCAGTTCGGCGCGCCATTGAAGAAGCGTTGTCGATCAGATGACTGCAGAGCGATCGGGCAGCATCGGTGCCCGATTCAGGACGGCTCATTCTACCCGATTGACAAATGTAAATACAATTGATGCAATTGCATCAATTTGGATATTTGGAGAGCACCATGGAGTTCGGATATTTCACGCTCAGCGACAATCACTACGAGAACAACAGCCGTTCGCCCAATCAATTCGTCGCCGACATCACCGCGGAGACGCTCTATGCGGATCAGCTCGGTATGCACTCGGCCTGGATCGGCGAGCATCACTTCAACTCACTGGGCGTGCTCTCCTGTCCCGATCTAGTGCTCGCCTATATCGCCTCGCGGACAAAGCACATCCGGCTCGCGCCGGCGGTCACCGTGCTGCCGCTGCATCACCCGATTCGGGTCGCGGAGCAGTGGGCCACGCTCGATCTCCTGAGCGGCGGGCGCGTGGATTTTGCTGCCGGCCGCGGCTACGACCGGCGGGAATACCTCCCCTTCGGCGTCTCGTTCGAGGACAACCAGGGCATTTTCGAGGAAGGGCTGGAGGTGGTCAGGAAGCTGTGGGAGGCGGACAGCCGCATCTCGCATCATGGCAAGCATTATTCGTTCGACGATGTCCGCGTCACGCCCAAGCCGGTGCAGAGGCCGATCCCGACATATGTGGCCTCGTTTTCGAAACTCTCCATTGAGCTTGCCGCGCGGTTAGGTTGCGGGCTGATCGTGGCGCCGTTCGCGGCTGCCATGAGCTTCGGGGGACTACGGCAAGTCGCCGATCTCTATCAAGAGACGTGCGCCAAGCATGGCAAGAAGCCGGGCCGGCTGATGTGCAGCTATTTCACCCACTTCGCCGACAATCCCGAGCAGGATGCCGCCGCGCGAGCGCGGCAGATCCGGTACTACAAGGAATGCGTGATCCCCGCTTTCCCCGGCGATCCCAAGAACACGCCGCCGAGCTATCGCTATTTCATCGAGATGGTCGAGCGGCTGCAGAAAGTGAAGCCAGAAGACTTGACTGAAAACTCAGTGCTGATCGGGACGCCCGCGCGCATTATCGAGACGTTGAAAAAAGTGGAGGCGGCGGGTGTTGCGGAGGTCATTCTCTATTTCAACGTCGGGCTGAAGCCGCACGCGCAGGTCAAAGAAGAGATGGCGCGCTTCATGAGCGAGGTCGCTCCGGCTTTCGAAGGCGCGCACCGACTGCGGGCCACGACCGTCAGAGCTGCTGCAGCCTTGTGAGCCGGATCAGCCAAGGACGCGAAGCTCGTCCTTAGCTACCGCCTGCCCGCTCAGCACTGCCCCATAGCAGGTCTGCGCGTAGGGGCCGGCGAGAGCCTCGCAGGCGAAGGAATACCCGAGACGGCTTGTCGGAAGCCAGTTCCGCTGACACCACAAGCTAGGTCACTGCTGCAAATGCAGTTCCAACCCAAACGATTGCGGCAGCGATCACTGCTACGATGTCGAGCAGACGCGAACGCAAAACGATAAAGTCATACCAGCCCAAGAGACCCGGCAACCAGCTGGCCAAAAAAGCGCTCACGAAAATTCCGACCGAAATGATGCCCCACGAAAAGAACACGCACCAAGCCGCAGAAGCGATGAGGCTAGCCACGCGGACGCCCCGCCAAATCGGGTGCAGAATGTGCACGGCATCACCCATCTCAATCAGCAATTTGCCGCTGGGCACTTTCTCTATTCGCGCAGCAGCCGCCATTGTCAGCACGGGAACTATTATCCCGACCACGTTCCAGTATCTGAGGTCCGTGACTATTGTCTCGTCCATTTCACGCCCAAACCCCAAATCTCCTACCGACAAGGAAGGGGCAATAGCTATTCGTGATCTTGCCCGCTCAATCTAGCACGTTCAACACAGCCTCGGCTGTCTCTCTTCCGCTCAGCACCGCGCCGCCGCTGGTCTGCGCGAAGGGCCCGGCCATGGCCTCGCCCGCGAAGAAAAGGCGATTCGCGATGGGCCTTGCGATCTCGGCGCGCGAGGCGAACTTGCCCGGCAGTGCCGCCGAGTAGGCGCCGCGCACCCAGGGATTGGACGACCAGCGGGTCATATCCGACTTCACCACGCGATCAGCCGCCCGTTCGCCGAACATGCGGCGCAACGACTGGAGCGCGAAATCGACTGCGGCGTCCTTGCCCGCGGCGCTGAGCTCCCAGGCGAACGCGCCGCCGACGAAGCCGATCATCATGTTGCTGTCGAAAGGGAAGCAAAGGAAATAAATGTCCTGCAGGCCAGGCAGCTCCAGGAGAATGTCTTCGTTGGGCGCGAGGCCGAAGCGATCGCCTTCGATGAGCAACGGAATCTTGGCGAGCAGTCCCATCGGCACCTCGGCTATGGCGGTCTGTTTCCAGACCGGAAGCGGCGGATCAAAGCGGATATAGCCCGAAGCAAGCGCGCCGGTAGAACACGTGATGATGCAGGCCCGTGCGCGCACCTCGCCGCGATCCGTTTCGAGCGAGACGCCCTGCCCGCCATAGCGGATGCGTTTCACCGGAGTCGCGAGCGAGACCGGCACGCCGTCGCCGAGCCGGCGCACCACGTTGCCGTAGCCGGCGGGCACCAGATAGTTCGGCTCAAGCTCGGCCTGGTCCGCGTAGTCGCGGATCGAAAGCGAGCTGAGATCGACCGCCATGTCCATGGGGCCGACGTAAGTCGCCGCCGCTTCTTCTTCAGGCGTTGTGATTTTCACCAGTTCCGACACCGCTCCGTCGCGCTCCCGCGCTGCCCGCTCGGCTTCCTTGCCGATCCATTGCTCGGCCGCCTTGGTGCGCCGCAGTTCATCGTCGGTGAAACGTCGAGCCTCGAAGCCGTAATAGATGCGATCGAGATCGGGATCCTGATGAACCACCTCGTAGCCCCACTGCTTGGCCAGCGGAAAGAGCGGATTGCGGTCGGCGGAATGGATCCAGGCGCAGCCCCAATCGAAGGGCACGCCGAAGGTCTCTGCTTCAGCGAAGGCACGGCCGCCGGTGCGGTTCATGGCCTCCAGCACCAGCACGCTTTTGCCCGCTGCGGTCAACGTGCGCGCGGCCGAAAGCCCGGCGGCACCGGCGCCGACGATCAAGACATCCGGATTCGAAGGCAGCGCCGCGGGAGCTTGCGCAAAAACGAGAGACGGAAGACCTGGCGCCACGACCGCGGCCCCGAGACCCGTCATTACGTCGCGCCGAGAAGGCTTCCCTTGGTGCACCATCGCCGGCCTTCGAAAGATTGGATACAGAATACCGCTTACATCTATAAACCAACACGGAAACGTCCGATGATCGAAATTCCCACAATTTGCCGCGAGACCATTCCGTGAACCAGCCAATCACAGAATCCGAACTTATCATCCACGCCCGCGATGGCTATCCGCTCGCCGCCACGCTGCGACGGCCGTTGAGTGAACCGCAGGCCACCGTGCTCATCGCTTCGGCGACCGCGGTGCTGCGCGGCTACTACGGAAAATTCGCGGCGTATCTGGCGGAGCGCGGGTTCGCCGTACTGACCTTCGACTATCGCGGCGTCGGCGGATCGCGGCCCAAGTCGCTGCGCGGCTTTCCGGCGCGCATGCGCGACTGGGCCGCACTCGATCTGTCGGCCGCGGTCGATCGGGCCGCCGGCCTCGAGCCTGGAAAATCGCTGCTCTATGTCGGTCATTCGTTCGGCGGACAGGCGCTCGGGCTCCTGCCGAACAATCAGCGCGTCGACCGCGCGCTCTTTACCGCGGCGCAGATCGGCTACTGGCGGCTGTTTCCGTTTCCCGAGAATTATCGAATCTATGCGCTGATGCAGCTGCTGGCACCACCGATCGCGCGCACGTTCGGCTACATGCCGGGCAAGCTCGGAATGGGGACCGATCTGCCGCGGGACGTCTTTCTCGAATGGGCCGGCTGGTGCGGAAAGCCGCGCTACATGTTCGACGACCCGACGCTCGATACGCTCAAGAATTTCTCGAACTATCGCGGGCCATTGCGCGCGATCGGGCTCGCCGACGACAAGTGGGCGCCGCCGGTTGCGGTCGCTGGGCTGCTCAAGGGCTATACCGGCACGAAACCAGAGCACCTGACGATCCATCCGCGCGATATCGGCGCGCAGAAGATCGGTCACTTCGGATTCTTCCGCTCGGAATTCCGCGACAAGCTTTGGGCCCCGGCTGCCGACTGGCTCGCCGCCTGAGCGGAGGCGCTTATTTCGACGCCTTGAGCGTCACCAGTTCCTCGGACGAGGTCGGGTGCAGCGCTACGGTCGCGTCGAAGTCGGCCTTGCGCGCACCCATCTTCACCGCCACCGCGGCCATCTGGATCATCTCGGCGGCGGCTTCGCCGACGATGTGGATGCCGAGCACGCGGTCACTCTTGCGCTCCACCACCATCTTCATCAGCACGCTGGTCGGCCGATCCGAGAGCGTCGCCTTCAGCGGTCGAAACGCAGTGCGATAAATCTCGATATCGAGACCCTTCTCGCGCGCCGCCGATTCGGAGAGACCGACGACGCCGACTTCGGGCTCCGAGAACACCGCGGTCGGGACTTTCTCGTGATCGACAACCCAGGGCTTGTTGCCGAACAAGCTGTCGGCAACGGCGTGGCCTTCGCGGATCGCGACCGGCGTCAAGGCGAGCCGGTTGGTCACATCGCCGATGGCGTAGATCGAGGGTATATTCGAGCGCGAATTGGCGTCCACGACCACCGCACCGGCCGAATCGAGTTTCACCCCTGTGGCCTCAAGCCCGATGCTAGCCGTGTTCGGCCGCCGCCCCGTCGCGAACATCACCTGATCGACATCGTGCTTGGCCCCGTCGCTGAGCGTCGCGCAAAGCTCCTGCCCCTTCTCCGTAATCTCGGAGACCTGGTGATTAAGCACGAAGCGCACCTTGCGCGCCTCCATCTCGACGCGCAGATGGCGGCGCACCTCGTCGTCGAAGCCACGCAGGATCTCATCGCCGCGGTGAGCCACGACGACATGCGAGCCCAGGCCGGAAAACAGCGTGGCGAATTCGAGTGCCACGTAGCCGCCGCCCTGGATCATGATCCGGCGCGGCAATTTCTCGAGATCGAACGCCTCGTTCGAGGTGATGGCGAGCCCGGCGCCTGGAATCTCCGGCCGTACCGGGTGGCCGCCGGAGGCGATGAGGATGAAAGCGGCGCGGATACGCGCGCCGGTGTTCAGGAGCCGCACCGTATGCGCGTCCTCCACCACCGCGCGGCAATCGATGATCTCGCCGCCGGAGCGTTGCACCGTTTTGCGATAGGCGGCCTCGAGCCGTGCGATCTCCTTGTCCTTGTTCTTGATCAGCGTCGGCCAATCGAAGCGCGCACTGCCGATCGTCCAACCATAGCCGGCGGCGTCCTCAAACTCGTGGCGGAAGCGGCTGGCGTAAACGAGCAGTTTCTTCGGGATGCAGCCGCGGATCACGCAGGTGCCGCCGACGCGAGATTCCTCGGCGACCATAACGCGGGCGCCATGCTCGCCGGCCACGCGTGCCGCGCGCACGCCGCCCGAGCCGCCTCCGATAATGAAAAGATCGACGTCGTATTCGGCCATGCGGTGTCCGCGCGGCGCGCGGAACTCGATTGCGGTCAGATGGTGTGACCGCGCTTCTTCATTT
>JAYUHJ010000392.1:0-8628 GCA_043767065.1 Hyphomicrobiales bacterium
GCCGCGCCTGCCGCTTGAGCACCTGATCAAGCGGCAGACCAGCGAAACCGCCGACTTCTTCGGCCTCGCCGACCGCGGAAGGCTCCAGCCAGGGCTTCGCGCCGACGTCAACGTGATCGACTTCAAGCGGCTGCAAACGCGCAAGCCCGAACTCGTGCACGACATGCCGGCCAACGGCCGTCGCTTCGTGGCCCGCGTCGAGGGCTATGAAGCCACGATCGTCGCCGGCACGCCGATCTTCCAGCGCGGCGAACACACCGGCGCGCTACCCGGGCGGCTGGTTCGTGCCGGGCAGTCCGGCTCGGCCGCGCGCGAAGCGGCGGAGTAGCAGTCCACTCGTGCCCCTACGTCACGACCTCGGCCCGAAGCCGCACCTCGGCTACACGGGAAGCCTGATCGAGCGCGTCGCCGAGCGGCGCGGCAACGCGAGCTGGCTCGCCGGGCAAGCCGCCGACCCGCGCACGCGAGGTTATGTGATCGGCGGCGAACTGATCGTGCTCAAGAAGGGCGGCGACATCCACGACGCGCTGTTCACGCCGGCAGAGGCGAAATCTCTGGGGCCGGTGACCGAGACGGTTTTCCTCGGCCTGATGAACGGCGAGGCGCGGTTCGGCATCGGCATGACACAGGCGAGCGCCGAGGCTCTCAAGGCGCGCGGCGATCTCTTCGTCATTGACCTGCGCTCGATCGCGATCCAGGGCTTGGTCGCCGCCGACCATCTGCCGCCGCTCGCCGAAGCCAAGGCGATGCTGCACTGGCACGCGCGGCATCGCTTCTGCTCGAACTGCGGCGCTGCGACAGACATGGTGGACGCCGGCTGGAAGCGCGCTTGTCCGGCCTGCAAGGCCGAGCATTTTCCGCGCACCGACCCGGTCGTCATCATGCTGGCGGTGCGCGGCGACCGCGGGCTGCTTGGCCGCTCGGGGCGGTTCGCCGCAACCATGTGGTCGTGCCTGGCGGGGTTCGTGGAGCCGGGCGAGTCGGTCGAGGACGCGGTACGGCGCGAGACGCTCGAGGAGGCCGGCGTGAGCTGCGGCCGTGTCAAATACCTGTTCACGCAGCCGTGGCCGTTTCCGATGTCGCTGATGATCGGCTGCCACGCCGAGGCGAGCGCTGTTGACTTGAAGATCGACAGCAACGAGCTCGAGGACGGGCGCTGGTTCACGCGCGCCGAAGCCGCGCAGATGCTGGCGCGCAAACACCCGAACGACCTCTTCGTGCCGCCGCCAATCGCGATCGCGCACCACCTGATCCGCGCCTATGTGGAACGCGGGGCGGACGTACTTCTATAACCCCGTCATTCCGGGGCGCGCCACCGATCTCGGGTTTACCCGAGATCGGCAAATAATCATTCCCAAGTCGGCTGTTTGCCGACTTGGGTGGCGCGAGCCCGGAATCCATAGCCCCAATAGCGCGAAATTTGAGGATTCGGCGGTTATGGATTCCGGCCCGCGCGCCGACGCGCGCGACCGGAATGACCATGCCTAGCCCGCCTTGGCCGCGGCAGCTACCCGATAGGGATGCGCCGCATAAACGCCGAGAATTTTCAGCGAATTCGGCTGGGTAACGAATTGCAGCTCCTCGAGCGCGAGCTCGAGGCCGCGTTCCGTCGGATGGCCTTCCACGTCGGCGTAGAATTGCGTGGCCGCAAAGCTGCCGCTGACCATGTAGCTCTCGAGCTTGGTCATGTTGATGCCGTTGGTGGCGAAGCCGCCGAGCGCTTTGTAGAGCGCGGCCGGGATATTCCGCACTTCGAACACGAAGGTAGTGACGACCTTCCGGGTATCGCGCGATGCCCACTTGGCCTTGCGGGAAAGCACGATGAAGCGCGTGGTGTTGTGCTTCTCGTCTTCGATGCTCTCTTTCAGAATCTTGAGCTTGTAGATACTCGCGGCGAGCCGCGAGGCGATGGCCGCGCGCGTCTTGTCCTTGGCTTCGGCGATCTCGCGGGCCGAGCCCGCGGTATCGGCGCCGATTACGCTCTTCAGGCCGAGCTTGCGAATGACCTTGCGGCACTGGCCGAGCGCATGGATATGGCTCTGCACGGTCTTGATGGTCGAGAGCGTCGCGCCCTTTGGCGCCATCAGCTGGTGGCGGATCGGTGCGAAATATTCCCCGACGATGTGCAAGCCCGAGGTCGGCATCAGGTGGTGAATATCGGCGACCCGGCCGGCGACCGAATTCTCGATCGGAATCATAGCGAGATCGGCCCGGCCGCTCTTCACCGCCACGAAAGCATCCTCGAAGGTCGCGCACGGAACGGCCTGGTAGTTCGGATAGGCCTTGCGACAAGCGATGTGCGAGTTGGCGCCCGGTTCGCCCTGGAAGACGATGCGTTTCTTGCTCATGGGGATCGGGCCTTCACCGCTGCTTGCCCGCAAGCAGCGTGCGGGCCTTTTCTAAGTCGGCCGGAGTATCGACGCCGAGCGGAACCGCGTCAACGATCGCCACATCGATGCGCATCCCGGCTTCAAGTGCACGCAATTGCTCGAGCCGCTCGCGCTTTTCCAGCGTCGATGGCGGCAGTCGCACGAAGCTCTCGAGCGCCTTGCGCCGGTAAGCGTAAAGACCGATGTGATGATAGAGCGGCCCCTCGCCCGCCGGCGCGCTGGCGCGGGTGAAATAGAGCGCGCGCAGACGGCCTGCGGCGACCGGAGTGCCCACGACCTTGACTACGTTCGGATCGGTGCGCTCGGAGAGCTCCCGAATCTCCGCAGCGATCGTGCCGATCGCCACCGCTGCGTCCTCGAGCGGCGCAAGTGCGGCTCGAATCGCGCGCGCCTCCACGGTCGGCAGGTCGCCCTGAAGATTCACGACGATCCTCGCCTCGCCGCCCGGATCGATCATGCCCAACGCTTCGAAAATGCGGTCCGAGCCCGAAGCATGATCTGCGCGCGTCAGCACCGCGCGATGTCCGGCACTCTCCACTGCGCGCGCGATCTCCGGCGCGTCGGTCGCGACCCACACCGGCCCGAGCGCCGCCTCACACGCCCGCTCCACCACGTGTACGATCATGGGCTTGCCCGCGATTTCGGCGAGCGGCTTGCCAGGCAGCCGGGTCGCGTGCATCCGCGCCGGGATCAGCACGAGCACTTCGGATGCGGATTTACTCACGCGGGACATGGGACCGGACGCGGCCACAGCGGCAGAAAGTAGCATGGGCCGGCGCGGTTATACGGGTTGCCAGTCTGGGCGCAAAGCGTTAGGTCAAACCGGTTTGCGGGACTTCGGGAGCGGGCATGGGCGGCTTCGAAATGAACAAGGTTCTGGGGGCGATCCTCGGCACCTGCCTGTTTACGTTGTCGCTGAATATCGTTTCCGGCGGCATTTTCGCCCCTAAGAAACCGACCAAGCCCGGCTACGACATCGCCGTGACCGAGACCGCGCCCGGCAGTGCCACTGCCGCGACGGTCCCGGACGAGCCGATCGAGAAGTTGCTCGCCAGCGCAAACCTCGAGAAGGGCGCGACCGTCGCCAAGAAATGCCTCGCCTGCCACGACTTCGCCAAGGGCGGCCCCAACAAGGTCGGCCCCAATCTTTGGGGCATACTCGATCGCGACAAGGGCGCGGTTTCGGGTTTCGCCTATTCGACCAATTTCAAGAAGATGATGCAGGGCCATTGGACCCTCGACGACTTGAACAAATACTTGCTCAATCCAAAAGCCATGGTGCCGGGCACCTCCATGGCCTTCATCGGCCTCAACAAGGGCAGCGAACGCGCCGACGTGATCGCCTATCTCAACTCGCTCTCCGACAGCCCCAAGCCGCTGCCCAAGGCGCAGTAATTAACTCTCTGTAATCTCACGAAGGTTTCACTCTGGCGCCGCTATGGGCGCTCGGGCAAATTCGTCATAATGGCCGCCAAGTCCGGTATTTGTCGTCCGGCATCGAGGCCACGACGGAGTTCGCGCGTGAAAATCCTGCGCATCCTGCCCGCCGCGCTGCTTGCGCTGCTTGCCACCGCCGCGCCGGCACAGGAGCCCGGGTGGCTGCATGCGCTTTCGCTGATGGGCCAGCCGCGCTACGCGCCGGGGTTCAAGCATTTCGACTATGTAAACCCGGCCGCGCCCAAGGGCGGTCTGCTGCGGCTCTCGACCGAGGGCAGTTTCGACAGCCTCAATTTCGTTCCGGTGCGCGGCACCGTGGCCGTGGGCCTCACCCTGCTCTATGACGCGCTGATGGTGCAATCGTTCGACGAAGTATCGACCGAATACGGCCTGCTCGCCGAGGCGGTCCGCCATCCTCCGGATTTTTCCTCGGTCACCTACCGGCTGCGCGCCGGTGCGCGCTGGCACGACGGCAAGCCGATCACGCCCGCGGACGTGGTGTGGTCGTTCGAGGTATTGAAGAAGCACAATCCCGGACAGGCATTTTATTACCGCCACGTCGTGAAAGCGGAGCAGATCGGCGAGCGCGAAATCGCCTTCACCTTCGATGGACCCGGCAATCGCGAGCTGCCGCAGATCGTGGGCCAGCTCAACGTGATGCCGAAGCATTGGTGGACCGGCGCCGACGCCAACGGCAAGCCGCGCGACATCACCGGCGGCACGCTCGAACCGCCGCTCGGCGGCGGCGCTTACAGGATCAAGACCGTCGTGCCCGGCCGCACCATCGCCTATGAGCGCGCGCCCGATTACTGGGGCCGGGACCTGCCGGTGAATATCGGCAGGGACAATTTCGAGGAAATTCGCTGGGAGTATTACCGCGACGACACCGTCGAGCTCGAAGCCTTCAAAGGCGATCAATACGACTTCCGCATCGAGACCTCGGCCAAGAATTGGGCCACGGGCTACGATTTCCCTGCCAAGCGCGAAGGCCGGGTGATCCTGGAAACCTTCCCCGAGCGCGCCCGCGGCGTGATGCAGGCGGTGATCTTCAATCTGCGCCGCGACAAATTCAAGGATTCGCGCCTGCGGCTTGCGTTCTCCTATGCGTTCGATTTCGAGGAGATGAACAAAACGCTGTTCTTCGGCCAGTACCGGCGCACCAATTCCTATTTCGCCGGCACCGAGCTCGCCTCCGAAGGCCTGCCGCGGGGCAAGGAGCTCGAAATCCTAGAGGCGGTCCGCGACAAGGTTCCGCCCGAGGTGTTCACCAAGCCCTTCCTCGCGCCGGTCACCGACAACGAGAACGCCCGGCGCGCGAACTTGCGCGAGGCGACCCGGCTCTTGCGCGAGGCCGGCTACGAAGTGCGCGACCGCAAGCTCGTGGACGCCAAGACCGGCGAGCCGTTCAAGGTCGAGTTCCTGCTCGCCAACCCCGCCTTCGAGCGCGTGGTGCTGTTCTATAAGACCGCGCTGGAGCGGCTCGGCATCGAGGTCGGGCTGCGGGTCGTCGATTCTTCGCAATACCAAAATCGCGTGCGCAGCCGCGACTTCGACCTCATCATCACCGGCTGGGCCCAATCGCTGTCGCCCGGCAACGAGCAGCGCGACTTCTTCGGCGCCGAATCCGCCGACCGCGAGGGCTCACGCAACTATGCCGGCATCAAGAACCCGGCGATCGATGCGCTGATCGAGCGCGTTATTTTCGCCAAAGACCGCGACGAGTTGGTGGCAGCCACCAAAGCGCTCGACCGCGTGCTCCTGTGGAACCATTACGTGGTGCCGACCTGGAACTACGGCTTCACCCGCACTGCCCGCTGGGACCGCTTCGGCAAGCCCGAGAAGCTTCCCGCCTATTCCTTCGGCTTCCCTGACATCTGGTGGTTCGACCGCGAGCGCGCGGCCAAGATCGGAGGCCGCTAATGAGCCGTCGCCGCCGCGGTCTTTCGCGCCGCCGGGTGCTCGAGATCGGCGCCGGCGCGGTCGCGGCCGCCTTCGTTCCCGGCTTGACGTTCGCGCAGGAAAAGGAGAGCCACGGTATCTCCGCCTTCGGCGATCTCAAGTATCCGCCGGACTTCAAGCACTTCGCCTATGTGAACCCCGACGCGCCTAAAGGTGGCGCGTTCTCTCACATCGGGCCGACGCGCCAGTTCAATCAGTCCTTTCTCACCTTCAATTCGCTGAATGCCTATGTGCTGCGCGGCGACGCGGCCCAGGGCATGGAATTCACTTTCGCAGCGCTGATGGGCCCTTCGAGCCTCTCCGCGCCCGGCCACGACGAGCCCGACGCGATGTATGGACACGCCGCGCGGGCAGTTCGCATGTCCGCCGACGGACGCACCTACCGTTTCCTCATGCGGCCCGAGGCGCGATTCCATGACGGCTCGCGCTTGACCGCGCACGACGCCGCGTTTTCGATCAGCATACTCAAGGAAAAGGGCCACCCGATCATACGTCAGCTCTTGCGCGACCTGGAAGGTGTCGAGGCTGCGGGCGAGGATGTGCTGGTCGCGCGGTTCGCCGAGAAGCGCGGGCGGGAGACTCCATTGCTCGTCGCAGGTCTGCCGATTTTTTCGCGCGCCTATTATGCCAACAAGAATTTCGAGGAATCGACGCTCGAGATTCCGCTCGGCTCCGGCCCCTACAGGGTCGGCCGCTTCGAGGCCGGACGCTATGTCGAATTCGAACGGGTGAAGGACTGGTGGGGCGCCAACCTGCCCTTGAACCGCGGCAAGTACAATTTCGACACCATGCGCTACGAATATTTTCGCGACCGCGACGTCGGCTTCGAGGCCTTCACCGCCAGGAACTATCTGTTCCGCGAGGAATTCACCTCGCGCACCTGGGCGACGCGCTACGATTTTCCCGCCTTCAAGGACGGCCGCGTCAAGCGCGAGATCCTGCCCGATCAGACGCCCTCCGGCGCCCAGGGCTGGTTCCTCAATACCCGCCGCGAGAAATTCAAGGACCCGCGCGTGCGCGAGGCCGTCGGCCTCGCCTTCGATTTCGAATGGACCAACAAGAACGTGATGTACGGCTCCTACGACCGCACCCATTCCTATTTCCAGAATTCCGACCTGATGGCGATGGGCAAGCCGTCCGCTGAGGAGCTTGCGATCCTGGAGCCGTTCCGCGGCAAGCTATCCGACGAAGTCTTCGGCGAGCCCTATAAGCCGCCGGTCTCCGACGGCTCCGGCCAGGATCGGGCGCTCTTGCGCCGTGCCGCAGATCTCTTGCGTACCGCCGGCTACAGCATCGTCGATGGCAAGCGCGTCAACGCCCGCGGCGATCGCATCAACATCGAATTCCTGATCGAAGAACCTTCGATCCAGCCGCACCACATGCCCTTCATCAAGAATCTCGGCACCATCGGCATCGAGGCGACGCTCCGCATGGTCGATCCGGTGCAATACCGCGCGCGCGTCGAGGATTTCGATTTCGACGCCACGATCCAGCGCTTTGCCCTCTCGTCGACGCCGGGCGAATCGATGCGCACGTTCCTCACCTCACAATCCGCTACCACCAAAGGCTCGCGAAATCTCTCCGGCGTCGCCGATCCGGTCGTGGACGCCCTGGTCGAGAAGATCATCGAGGCCAAGACGCGGCCGGAATTGACCCTCGCCTGCCGCGCGCTCGATCGCGTGCTGCGCGCTGGGCGCTATTGGGTGCCGCACTGGTACAAGGGCACGCACTGGATCGCCTATTGGGACGTATTCGCGCGGCCGCCGCAGAAGCCGCGCTATGGCCGCGCCATTCCCGACACCTGGTGGTCGGACGCGGCCAAGGCCGGGCGGGCCGGTTGACCGCGCCTGCAAACGTCCAGAGCTTAGGCGCGTGACCCGCGCCGCGAGAGCAAAATGACCACGTATATCCTCCGCCGGCTCCTGCTCATGATCCCAACGCTGCTCGGGATTCTGCTGGTGTCGTTCGCCGTGGTGCAGTTCGCGCCCGGCGGCCCGGTCGAGCGCGTCATCGCGCAGCTCAGCGGCGACGATGTCTCGGCGACCTCGCGCATTTCAGGCGGCGGCGGCGATATCCGCGCTCCCGGCCAGAGCGCCATCGCCACCGCCGATCCAGTGACCTCGCGCTACCGCGGCGCCCAGGGCTTGGACCCCGCCTTCATCAAGGAGCTCGAGCGTCAGTTCGGCTTCGACAAGCCCGTCCATGAGCGCTTCCTCCTGATGTTGTGGAACTTCGCCCGCTTCGATTTCGGCAAGAGCTATTTCCGCGACACCAAGGTAATCGAACTGATCAAGGAGAAGATGCCGGTCTCCATCTCGCTAGGCATCTGGATGACGCTGCTCACCTATCTGATCTCGATCCCGCTCGGCATCCGCAAGGCCGTATATGACGGCTCGCAATTCGACACCTGGACTTCGGGAGTGATCGTCATCGCCTATGCGATCCCCGGTTTTCTGTTCGCGATTCTGCTGATCGTGCTGTTCGCCGGCGGCTCGTTCTGGTCGATCTTCCCGTTGCGCGGCCTGACCTCGGACAATTTCGCGGCGCTCCCCTGGCCCGAAAAGATCATCGACTATTTCTGGCACATCGCGTTGCCGCTCGTGGCCATGGCGCTCAGCGCCTTCGCGACGATGACGTTGCTAACCAAAAACTCGTTCCTCGACGAGATCCGCAAGCAATATGTGCTCACCGCGCGCATGAAGGGCCTCTCGCAGAGCCGCGTGCTCTACGGCCACATCTTCCGCAACGCCATGCTGATCGTGATCGCCGGCTTCCCCGGCGCCTTCGTGCACGCCTTCTTCACCGGCGCGCTCCTGATCGAGACCATCTTTTCGCTCGACGG
>JAYUHJ010000393.1:0-3638 GCA_043767065.1 Hyphomicrobiales bacterium
CCGGGCCGCGCTTCCTGGGACGCGAGCCTTGCGGCTCTATCCCAGTCCAGCGAGCTCCTCGCAGGGCGGTCCTAGTGCCGCCCGGGCGGGGTCCCGGGGTCGCCCGAGTGCGCGCTTACGAGGCACGCCCGCGGGAACCACTCCCCGCTCCGCCAGCTAAGCGTCCCTAGAAGACGCCCCAGATGAGCGGGGATAAGGCTATATAGGAATATAATCAGGGCAAGAATAAGGCGAAGCGCTTTTTTGTTCGTTTATCCACCCTACAGCCCTAACTCTGACCCACCCTGCTGATCGCCAAGATCGCCTAAGAGTCCCTATAAAGCCCCTAGCACGCGAGTGCTGGGGCTTCTTGATTTAACCCTTTTGGAGGACCCGCATGCCGGATGAACTCAGACCGCCCAGGGCGAGCGAAGCCAAAGTCGCCTACCACCTGAAGCAACTCTTGAAGATGTTCGCCCGCGCGAACGACGCGGCGTTTCTTCAGATGATTTGGGCCGTTGACGCTTTGCAGTCCGGGCGAGAGGCCGTAGCCAAGCCATACTTTTCGACCTATCCACCGGAAGCAGCAACAAAGTCTTCGATACCGCCATCCCCGTTCAGCATTCACCGATGGGAGTTGGAGACGCTGATTGTGCAATTGTTTCTAGTTCCAAAAGAGGTACCACGAGCACAGGGCAACCTGGTGCTCGACTGTTCGAAATTTGAAGCGATCAGGGAAACAATCAACCGATTGCGCGCCCTCGAAAATGTCGAATCCGCGCGCTACCTGTCAGGCGACTTCACTATCTGGGGTGAGATGCATCGGATCACGCAGCGGCAATTTCATTGGCAACGCGGTTACTTCAATACGCCTCAGATTTACCGCTATGCCTACCTGTACGCGCAAGGGAAATGCGCTGACTACTTTAAACAAGCTTACGGCTTCGAAATTTCGGACCTCATTTTCACGGGTTTAGGCCTCTTTGCCGCCTATCTCACTGGCCCCTGGATTCCCCGGAACACTTCAGTTCCGGAGATCGGGCTGACCGACGAGATCGTTCAACGAGCGTTTCCGATGATGTCATGTTCTCGTGACGAGGCGCGGCTAGGAACCGCTGCCCTCGTGGCACAAGCACAAGATGAACATGGCTCACCCATTCCAACGGCACTGCTGCCGAGCATCCTCCGCAAAACACCTCTTATTTACGTTGACGATCCCAATCGGCTGATATCGCCGATCCCGGAAACGATCCTTCTACGGGTTACCGCGGGGTTGTATTACGACCTTCTTCCGGGAGGGCAGGACATCATCAACGATGCGAATGCGCGCTTCGAACAGTATTGCGTTGATCTGATCGACGCCATGATGGAGCGGTTCGAGGTCGGGGGTGCCTACCGATACGGACCCAAAGGCGCACAATTCGAATCGCCCGATGTCCTCATCAAGGATCAAGGCAAGCTCGTAGTCGTTGCGGAGTGCAAAGCAACCAAGCTGACCTATCTGGCGCAGTTCGCGGAAGATCCGTTTGAAACCGCAAAAAAGCAGTACACGCAACTTGCAAAGGGCGTCTTCCAGCTCTGGCGGTTCTTTTCACACGTCCGTCGCGGCCTCGTGGAAGAAGACCTAGCAGCCGACTGCCACGCGGTTATGATCACGCTGGACGCGTTTATGCTGATGTCGAGAGACCCGCAAGACAAGGTGTTCGCGGAAGCAAACGCTCTGGCGGACGAGGACGGCAACATTGCGCCCGAAGATCGCAAGCCCGTAGTCATCTGCTCCATCCACGACCTTGAATCCATTCTGTCGCGGGCTACTGAAGACTCACTGCTTGCTTCGCTGAAGGCCTCATATGACGAGAAATATCAAGGCTGGATGCTGAGGGAGGTGCACCGCAACACTGGAGCGACTAAAGAATTCGGTAAGCCGAAGCTTTATCCTTTTGACATGGAGAACGTCCTGCCCTGGTGGAGTCGGTTCGACGAACTTAATGACGAGGAAGACGTCTGAATTTTCCTTTGAAGGCAATTCGCCGCTTGCATCTCTTAAGATGAAGCCACCCCCACCTCCCCCGGCTCGAACTCATAGGCCCGCCCGCAGAATTCACACTTCACGATGACTTTGCCGTTCTCGACCATGCCGGCGCGATCCTCGGGCGTGAAGGCGCGCAACAGCTTCTCCACCCGCTCGCGCGAGCAGGTGCATTGCCCGGTCACCGGTTGCGAGTTGAACACCCGCACGCCCGGCTGGTTGAACAGCCGATAGAGCAGCCGCTCGCTCGAAAGCGAAGGATCGAGCAGCTCGTGGTCCTCGACGGTCGAGACCAGCGCCTGCGCCTCGAGCCATGCATCGTCCTCGGCGACCGCGTGGCGCTTCGTGCCCTCCGGCGCGTCGCCCGGATCGAGATCGGCGCGCGCCGCGCGCGCGGTCTCGGGCGGCAGGAACTGCACCAGCAAGCCACCGGCCCGCAATTTCGGCGCCCGGCCGCCGGTCTGCACCTCTTCGCCGACCGCGAGCCGCAGCTTCGAGGGAATCTGCTCCGATTGCGCGAAATAGCGGTGCGCCGCGGCCTCCAGCCCCTCGCCCGCCAGCGCCACGATGCCCTGGTAGCGGGTCGCCTCGGCGCCGGCCTCGATGGTCATCGCCAGATGGCCCTTGCCGAGCAGCGCCCCGGACGAGGCTTCGTTGTTCGCCACCGCCTCGGCGACGCGGGCCGCATCGAAGCGCGCATAGGCGCGCACACGGTCCGGCGCGGTGATGTCCACGATCAGCATGTCCACCGGCCCGTCGGTCTGGCTCTGGAAGATGAAGCGGCCCACTTGCTTGAGCGAAGAGCCGAGCAGCACCGCGATCGTGGTCGCTTCCGCCACCAGGCGGGCGACCGGCGCGGGATAATCGTGATGCGCCAGCACTTCGTTGAGCGCCGGCCCGAGCCGCACCACGCGCCCGCGCACGTCGAGCGCATCGACCTGGAACGGCAGCACTTGATCGTCTTCGGTGTCCGCGCGCGGGCGGCGTTGCGGGACGTTCATGCCGCGCCCGCTTCGAAGCACCAGGCGAGAATGCCCTTCTGCGCGTGCAGCCGGTTCTCGGCCTCGTCGAACACCGCCGACTGCGGCCCGTCGATCACATCGGCGGTCACTTCCTCGCCACGGTGCGCCGGCAGGCAATGCATGAAGATGGCGTCGCGCTTGGCGAGCCGCATCAACGAGCGGTTGACCTGATAGGGCTTGAGCAAGTTGTGCCGCTTCTTGCCGTCCTTGTCGCCCATCGAGACCCAGGTGTCGGTGACGACGCAATCGGCGCCGGCGACCGCCTCCTCGGGGTCGCGCGTGAAGCGGATCACCCCGCCCGAGCGCTTGGCCCAATCGACCAGCGGCCGCCGCGGCGCCAGCTCCTTCGGCGTCGCGACGCGGAGCGCGAAATCGAAGCGCGCCGCCGCGTGCACCCAGGATGCCAGCACGTTATTGGCGTCGCCCGACCAGGCCACGGTGCGGCCGCGGATCGGGCCCTTTTTCTCCTCGAACGTCATCACGTCGGCCATCACCTGACACGGGTGCGACAGCCGCGTCAGGCCATTGATCACCGGCACGGTCGCGTGCTTGGCGAGCTCCGTGAGCGTCTCGTGCTCCAGCGTGCGGATCATGATGGCGTCGACATA
>JAYUHJ010000394.1:0-20173 GCA_043767065.1 Hyphomicrobiales bacterium
CCGACGATGCCTTCCTGCTCCATGCGCTCGATGATGGAGGCGGCGCGGTTGTAGCCGATTTGCAGCCGGCGCTGGATGTAGCTGGTGGAGGCCTTGCGGTCGCGCAGCACGATCTGCACCGCCTGGCCATAGAGATCGCCGCCGCCCTCCTCGCCGAAGGCGCCCTTGTCGAAGACGGAGCCGAGATCGGGATCTTCCTCGGGCTCGGCCGTGACCGCCTCGAGATATTCTGGGGTGCCCTGGCTCTTGAGGTGCCGGACCACGCGCTCGACCTCCTGGTCGGAGACGAACGGCCCATGCACGCGGCCGATGCGGCCGCCGCCCACCATATAGAGCATGTCGCCTTGGCCGAGCAGTTGCTCGGCGCCCTGTTCGTTCAAGATCGTGCGGCTGTCGATCTTGGAGGTGACCTGGAACGAAACACGGGTCGGGAAATTCGCCTTGATGGTGCCGGTGATGACGTCGACGGACGGACGTTGGGTCGCCATGACGAGGTGGATACCGGCCGCACGCGCCATCTGCGCGAGCCGCTGGATCGCGCCCTCGATATCCTTGCCGGCGACCATCATCAGGTCGGCCATCTCGTCGACCACGACCACGATGAAGGGCAGCGGCGAGAGATCCATCTCCTCTTTCTCGTAGATCGCCTCGCCGGTCTGCCGGTCGAAGCCGGTCTGCACGGTGCGGACGATCTGCTCGCCGCGCGCGGCGGCCTCGGCGACGCGGATATTGAAGCCCTCGATGTTCCTGACGCCGAGCTTGGACATGCTCTTGTAGCGCTCCTCCATTTCGCGCACCGCCCACTTGAGCGCCACCACCGCCTTGCGCGGATCGGTGACGACCGGGGTCAGCAGATGCGGGATACCCTCGTAGACCGAAAGCTCGAGCATCTTCGGATCGACCAGGATGAGGCGGCACTCTTCCGGCTTCATCCGGTACAGCAGCGACAGAATCATGGTGTTGATCGCCACCGACTTGCCGGAACCGGTAGTGCCGGCGATGAGCAAGTGCGGCATGCGTGAGAGATCGACGATTACCGGATCGCCGCCGATGGTCTTGCCGAGGCAGAGCGGCAGCTTGTGCACGCCGCCCGTGAGCTCCTCGGAGCCGAGCAGCTCGCGCAGCATCACCCGCTCGCGTTTCGGATTGGGTAGCTCGATTCCGATGGCGTTCCTGCCGGGCACTACCGCGACGCGGCAGGCGACCGCGCTCATGGAGCGGGCGATGTCGTCGGACAGTCCGATTACGCGCGAGGACTTGATGCCGGGCGCGGGCTCGAGCTCATAGAGGGTGACCACGGGGCCGGGATGAGCATTGACGATCTCGCCCTTGACGCCGAAATCGTCGAGCACGCTTTCCAGGATGCGGGCGTTTTCCGAAAGCGCCGCCGGCGAGAGCGTGGGCGCGCGTTCGCGACCGGGCGCGGTCAAGAGTTCGAGCGAGGGAAACTCATAACCGCCGGAGCGGCGCGGTCGCGGCTTGCGGCGGCGCTCAGCAGCGCGCGGACCGGCGCGGCGGGGGTTCGCTTCCTCTTCTTCGTCGGACGCGTCCGCATCAGTGACGAAGCCGGGCTCGTGGCGGCGCAGAGGCGCTTCTTCCGTGCGGCCCAGGATCTGGCGAACCGCCGAGCGCACCGCCTGCTGACGGGCGCGGCGGCGGAACAGGCGCGCCTTCAGCGCAAGAAAACTGTGGGTGAAGGCGCCGAGCCAGGCCGAAGGACTCCAGCCCAGGCGTTGGGTAGCCTCGTCGTCCTGGTATTCCGGCTCCTCGTCGGGCGCGTATTCGCGATTGAATCCGAAGCCGATGGAGACGCTAAGTGCTGCGAGCGCGGACAATCCGAAAATCAGGCCAGGCACGATCCGGCCCCAGCCGGCGACAAGATCGCCGAAGATACGCTCGACGACCCGCACGATGGCGTCACCGGCCACGCCGCCAAGCCCGCTGGAGAGCGGCCAGGAGGCGGTCGGCATGATACAGGCGGCAAAGCCCGCGGCGAGCACGATGCCTAGCGCAAAAGCAGGAATGCGCACGCGCTGCCGCCCCGGCGTCCGGTGCGTCATTATCCACCAGCCCCAGATCGCCAGCGGCAGCACGACGGCGAGGCTGGCTGCGCCCAGCATCTGCAACATGAAATCGGCAAATGCCGCGCCGGGCCGGCCGAGGAGATTGTGCACCGGCCGGTCGGCGGCGTGGCTCATGCTCGGATCGGCGGCGGACCAGGTGGCGAGCGCGATAGCCGCAAGCGCCGCTAAAAGTATGATCGCGAGGCCGCAGAGCTCGAGCAGGCGTCGGCGCACGATGCCCATCAGATATTCGGGCAGCCAGTCCATCAAACGGTACGAGGTGGTACGCATCTTTTCACTCTTTTCAGCCGAGGCATTCATGCAGACGGTGCAACGCCGTCTCGGTGGTGGCGAGATCGTCGACCAGGGCGGCACGGATATAGCCGGCTCCCGGATTGCCGTTTTCGGTATCGAGCGCGAGATAGCTTCCCGGTACGACGCGCAGGCCCGCCTCGCGCCAGAGCTTCTCAGTGGCCGCTACGTCACCGCCGGCTTTGGTGGTGTCGAGCCAGAGAAAGAATCCGCCGGCGGGGCGGCGATAGCCGTAGCGGGTGCCGAGGATGCGGTCGGCCAGATCGAACTTCGCCGAATAGAGCCGGCGGTTCTCCTCGACGTGCGATTCATCGCCATAGGCGGTGACGGCGACCTCTTGCAGAGGCTCGGGCACCTGGGGCGCGGCGAGATTGCGAAAATCGAGGAAGGCTTTCAGAAAGCGCGGATCGCCCGCGCAGAAGCCCAGCCGCAGACCGGGCAGGCTCGAGCGCTTGGACAGCGAATTGAACGCGATCACGTTATCGAAGCTCGCACCGGCGGCTTCGAGCGCACCGGTGGGCGGTGTTTGGCCGAGCCAGATCTCCGAATAGCATTCGTCGGCCAGCACCAGCGCGCCATGCTTGCGGGCACGCGCGATCAGGCGCGTGAGTATGTCGCGCGACAGTACCGCACCCTGCGGATTGCCCGGCGAGCACAGATAGATCGCGACCGTGCGCGCGAGCAACGCGTCGGGGAGCGCGTCGTAGTCGGGCAGAAATCCGTTCTCGCGGGTCGCGGCCAGCGCGATCGGCTCGCAATCGGCAAAGTCCGCGCCGGCGGCATAGGCTTGATAGAACGGGTTCGGCATGAGGACCGCCGGGATTCCGGCGCGCGCGCTGACATAGCGGCGCGCGACCAGGGCGGCGAGGAAGAGCCCTTCGCGGCTGCCGTTGAGGATCAGAATTTCGGTGTTCGGGTCGACGGGCTTGGCGAGCTTGTAGCGGCGATCGAGCCAGGCGGCGGCCGCGGCGCGGAAGCGTTCGGTGCCGCGCGTCATTGGGTAGCGGCCGAAGGTCGCAAGATTCTGCTGTAAGACCGGTCCCACGAAGGATGGAATCGGGTGACGCGGTTCGCCCACCGCCATGCTGATCGGTGGCTTGCCGGGCGCGACGCCCTCCAGCAGTTCGTTGAGCCGCACGAACGGCGAACGGCCGGCCAGTTTCGCCGCCGGTACCGCACGCTCGGCGCGATCGCCCCTTTGCATCCGCTACGCCCGCTTGCCCTACCCGTCCTGGGGCGACCTTAGGAACCGGCTGGTTAAGGGCCGATTAACCATCGGCAACCGGTACCCGCGAAACAAACAGGGCCCCGGTTTTGGCCGGGGCCCTGACACTTGCGGATCGGCGGGGAGGAGACGCCGATCAGCTGTAGGCGCGTTCGCCGTGGTCGGTGATGTCGAGGCCTTCGCGCTCCTTGTCGACCGGGGCGCGCAGACCGACGATCAGGTCGACGATCTTGTAGAGAATCGCCGAGACGATGCCCGACCACAGCAGCGTGATGATCACCGCCTTGAACTGGGAGATCATCTGCGCACTGAAGTCGTAATCGGCGACCTTGTTGACGGCATAGTCGAATACACCGGTGCCGCCGAGCATGGGATTGACCAGGATTCCGGTCAGGAGCGCGCCGACGATACCGCCGATGCAGTGGACGCCGAAGACGTCGAGCGCATCGTCGTAGCCGAGTGCGTTCTTCACCGTGGTGCAGAAGAAGTAGCAAACCACGCCGGCGATGAAGCCGAGCACGAGCGCGCCCATTGGTCCGGCGAAACCAGATGCCGGTGTGACCGCGACCAAGCCGGCGATGGCGCCGGAGGCGATGCCGAGCAGGCTCGGCTTGCCCTTGGCGATCCACTCGATGATCATCCAGCCGAGCGCCGCGGTGGCCGTTGCGATGAAGGTGTTGGTCATCGCGATGACGGCGCCGCCAGCGGCTTCGAGATTCGAGCCGGCGTTGAAGCCGAACCAGCCGAACCACAGAAGCATGGCGCCGGTGAAGGTGAGCGGCAGCGAGTGGGGCGGCATCAGATCCTTGCCGTGGCCGACGCGCTTGCCGACCATGATCGCGCCGACCAGGCCGGCGATGCCCGCGTTGATGTGCACCACCGTGCCGCCGGCAAAGTCGATGGCACCGGCTTTGAACAGGTAGCCGGCATCGGCAAGCACCGCGTCGAGAGCTTCCTGCGCCTTGGTCTTGGCGGCCGCGTCAGCGCCGGCTGCCGCTACCGCCTTGGCGGCGTCGGCGATGGCGTCGGGGCCGGCCCAGTACCAGACCATGTGCGCGATCGGGAAATAGACGAAGGTGATCCAGAGCGGGATGAAGATCACGAGTGCGGAGAACTTCATGCGTTCGGCGAAAGCCCCGACGATGAGGGCCGCGGTGATCGCCGCGAACGTCATCTGGAAGACGACGAACACCGGCTCGGGAATGGCGACGCCGACCGAGAAAGTCGCGGCGGGCGTATCGGCGGCGATGCCGGCCATGAAGGCCTTGGAGAGGCCGCCGATGAAGTCGCCGCCACCGGTAAAGGTCAGGCTGTAGCCGTAGAGCATCCAGATCGTGAACACGATGCACACGGTGTAGGTGACGTGCATCAGCACCGAGAGCGAGTTCTTGGCGCGCACCATGCCGGCGTAGAACAGCGCCAGCCCGGGAACCGTCATCGCCAGGACGAGGACCGTTGCGGTCATCATCCAGGCGGTGTCGCCCTTGTTGATGGTCGGCGCGGCGAGCGCCGGGCCCGCGGCGCAGATCGCCGCGAGGAGCGCGGGGATTCCCGCACGGAGCCAAATCTTCGACGTCATGGGAGAAATCTCCGTCACAGCGTTATGGGTTTCAGAGCGCGTCGGCATCGGTTTCACCGGTGCGGATGCGCACTGCGTTCTCGATCGGGTAGACGAAAATCTTCCCGTCGCCGATTTGGCCGGTCTTGGCGGCTCCGGTGATCGCGTCGATCACCTTCTTCACCTGATTGGAGGCGACAGCGACCTCGACCTTGATCTTCGGCAGGAAGTTCACGGCGTATTCGGCGCCGCGATAGATTTCCGTATGCCCTTTCTGGCGGCCGTAACCCTTGACTTCGGTGACGGTCAGTCCGTTGACGCCGACGCCGGTGAGGGCATCGCGCACCTCCTCCAGCTTGAACGGCTTGATGATGGCCATGACGATCTTCATGTGGTTCCTGTCCCCGTGTTCTCTGCTCCTGGGCGGATACGCCGGGGCACTAAGTTCAAGCTCCGTGCCAAGGCCACGCGGGCCGTTGTAAAGACTGGCTTCTGGGGTGGATTCACCCTGCCCGGCGGCTCCTGCCGCAGCTGTACGCACGCATAACAACGCGCCAGCGCTGCCTGAAAAATGGGCGGTCTAGCCGGGCTGAAAAACAATCGCGCGCCCCCAAAAGGGGCGCGCGTCAGTTCTCGGCGATACCTGAAACGAGGCTAACTCACTGCACCGCTTCGCCGTGCTGGGTGATGTCGAGGCCGATGCGCTCGGCCTCGTCGCTGACGCGCAGGCCGACGATCGCGCCGATTACTTTCAGCAGGATCCAGGTCACGACCCCGGACCAGACGATGGTCGCCGCGATTCCGACGAGCTGGATATAGACCTGCCCGGCATTGCCTTCGATCAGGCCGGGCGAGCCGCCGGGCGTCTCGGCGGTCGCCGACAGCGCGCCGACCGCGAATACGCCGGTGAGCAGGGTGCCAAGCACGCCACCGACGCCGTGGATGCCGAACACGTCGAGCGAGTCGTCGTAGCCCAGGCGCTTCTTGAGCTTGGTGCAGGCCCAGAAGCAGATCAGGCCGGCGAGTAGACCGATCACCACCGCGTGCCAGGGCAACACGAAGCCCGAGGCCGGCGTGATGGTGCCGAGCCCGGCGATGACGCCAGAAATCATCCCGAGCACCGAGGGCTTTCCGCGCGTCGCCCATTCGGCGAACATCCAGGCGAGCGCGCCGGCGCACGCGGCCAGATGCGTGACCAGGATCGCCATGGTGGCGCGCGAGCCGGAGCCGAGCGCCGAGCCGCCGTTGAAGCCGAACCAGCCGACCCACAACAGCGCGGTGCCGACGACCGCCAACGTAAGGTCGTGGGGCGAGAGGTTCTCGTGCGGATAGCCGCGGCGCGCACCGAGCACGAGGGCCGCGACGATGCCGGCGATTCCCGCATTGATGTGCACGACCGTGCCGCCGGCGAAATCGAGCAGGCCCATAGTGCCGAGCCAGCCGCCGCCCCAGACCCAGTGCGCGATCGGCACGTAGACGAAGAGAATCCAGAGGATGCAGAACCAGAGGAAGGCGGAGAATTTCATCCGATCGGCAACTGCGCCGGCGACGAGGGCAACGGTGATGATGGCAAAGGTCGCCTGGTAGAACATGAAGAGCGATTCTGGGATGGTCTTGGCGAGCGCGCTCACCGAATCCATGCCCATGCCAATCAAGAGCGCGCGATCGAGCGAGCCGATCCAGGGGCCGTCGCCGGTGAAGGCGAGGCTGTAGCCGACGATCGCCCACAGCAGCGAGACGACGAGAACGGCCGCCAGCGACTGTGCCATGGTGCCGAGCATGTTTTTCTTGCGCACCATTCCGGCATAGAAAAGCGCGAGGCCGGGAATCGTCATCATCAGCACGAGCGCGGATGCGACGATCATCCAGGCGGTGTCGGCGGGATCGATCTTGGGCGCCTGGGCCTGAGCGAGCGCAGGCGTGGCGATGAGCATCGACAAGACCGCAAGCATGGCGATCGTGAACAAGGATACGGCCGGGCGCGATGACGCAAGTTTCTTCATGGTGTTCCCCCCTAAATCTTGAGCGCGCCCTCAGAGGGCGTTTGCGTCGGTTTCGCCGGTGCGGATGCGCACGGCGCTTTCGATATTGGTGACGAAAATCTTGCCGTCGCCGATCTGGCCGGTCTTAGCGGCGCTGGTGATCGCGTCGATCACCTTGTTCACTCGGTCGTTGGGTACGCCGACCTCGACGCGAATTTTCGGGAGGAAGTTCACGGCGTATTCGGCGCCGCGATAAATCTCGGTGTGGCCCTTCTGGCGGCCGTAGCCCTTGACCTCGGTGATGGTCATGCCGTGCACGCCGATCGCAGTGAGCGCGTCGCGCACTTCCTCGAGCTTGAAGGGTTTGATGATCGCGATGACGAGCTTCATGAAACGGATCCCCGGCAAGGGAGCCCTACGGCTCCGGAACGCGAACCTCAGGAACGAAGGCCCCGGGCCTGCCCCGGCGAGCGCCGGGGAGGCCATCGCCTAGGATATCGACATTCTGGCTGAAGATTAAGCGGTTGAGCCGGGCAGATTCGCAGAATCGAGCCAAAATTGTGGGCAAATGCCCGGGATGCGGGCGATTATTCGCCGGGAGTGCCGGGGGTGTCTCTTCGCTTCCGGATCAGGCCTTCCTGCGCCACCGAGGCCACGAGCTTGCCGTCGCGCGAGAAAATGAGGCCGCGGGACAGGCCGCGGGCGCCGATCGCGTTCGGCGACTCCTGGGCATAGAGCAGCCAGTCGTCGGCGCGGAACGGACGGTGGATCCAAAGCGCGTGGTCGAGGCTGGCGGCCTGGATCGAGCGCGAAAAGACCGAACGGCCGTGCGGGATCAGCGCCGAATCCAGCAGCGTCATGTCGCTGGCGTAAGCCAGCACGCATTGGTGGATGGTGGGGTCGTCGGGCAGCTTCTCGGTGGCGCGGATCCAGACATTGAAGCGCGGCTCGCGGTAATCGCGCGAGAAATAGCGCTGGAATTCGACCGGTCGAAGCTCGATCGGGCGCTCGCGCTCGTAATATTTGCGCACCGGATCGGGCAGGCTCGGCAAGATCTTCTCCCGGAAATCCTGCTCGCTCGGCAGCTCCTCGGGCATCGGCACTTTCGGCATCTCGGCCTGATGCTCGTAGCCTTCCTCCAGGCGCTGGAACGAGACGCCCATGGAATAGATCGCCTTGCCGTGCTGGATCGCCTTGACCCAGCGGGTGGTGAAGCTCTTGCCGTCGCGGATGCGATCGACTTCGTAGACGATCGGGATCGAGGGATCGCCCGGTAAGAGAAAATAGGCGTGCAGCGAATGGACCTGGCGGTCCTCGACGGTGCGCAACGCGGCGACCAGCGCCTGGCCGATCACTTGACCGCCGAACACGCGCTGCCAGCCGGATTGCGGGCTCCTGCCGCGGAACAGGTTCACTTCCAATTGCTCGAGATCGAGAATCTCGAGCAGCGATTTCACGGCGCTCGTCATGGGAAACCCCGCAGTATCGGGCAGGGATGCAGGTCCGGCCGGTGGGCGTCAAGGGCCGGACCGAGCGCGGCCCGGCATGCTATCTGGTGGCTTCCAGGAGCTGATCAAAGCCGATGCGCACGCGTGTTGAGATCGTCATCGCCGGTGCCGGAGTCGCGGGACTTGCACTCGCGGCGGCGCTGGCGCGCGCACTCGGGCCGGGCTTCGGGATTGCGGTTTGCGATCCGGCGCTCTCAAACCCGCCGCCCGCGGACGATCGGGTGTCGGCGATCGCCGCCGGCGCGCGGCGGCTTCTGCAATCGGTCGGCGCCTGGCAGCGGCTCAACGAGGCGCAGCCGATCCGTGAAATGTCGATCACCGACAGCCGGCTCGAGGATGTGGTGCGGCCCGAGTTCCTTGGCTTCGACGGCGAGGTCGCCGACGGCGAGCCGTTTGCGCACATGGTCGAGAACGGCGCGCTCAATCGCGCGCTGCGCGAGGTGGCGATCGAGGCCGGAGTAAAACTCTTGCCGGTTTCGGTCGAAAGCTTCGAGATCGGGAGCGATGCGATCGGCGTAACGCTTTCGGACGCGACGCATCTTTCCGCGCGCTTACTTGTGGCCGCCGACGGGGCGCGCTCGAAACTGCGCGGGCTTGCTGGAATCGCAACGGTTTCATGGACTTATGGGCAAGCGGGGATCGTCGCCACCATCGAGCATGAGCGCGAGCATGGCGGCCGCGCCGAAGAGCATTTTCTTCCCGGCGGGCCGTTCGCGATCCTGCCGCTCACGGGCAAGCGCTCATCGATTGTCTGGACCGAGCCGGCCGAGGAGGCCGAGCGCTTGATCCGGCTTCCGGCGTCGAACTTTCATGATGAGCTGGAGCGGCGCTTCGGGCTCAAGCTCGGCGAGATCGAAGTGGTGTCGAAGCCCGCGGCGCACAAGCTCGAATTCTCGGTGGCGCGGCGCTTCATCGCCGACCGGTTCGTGCTGCTCGGCGACGCCGCCCACGTGATCCATCCGATCGCGGGGCAGGGGCTTAATCTCGGGCTGCGCGATGCGGCGGCGCTGGCCGAGTGCGTGGCTGACGCGGCGCGGCTCGGACTCGATCCGGGCGCGCCGGAGGCACTTACGCGCTACGAGCGCTGGCGGCGGTTCGATACTCTATCCATGGGGATCGCTACCGACGGGTTGAACCGGCTGTTCTCCAACCGCTCGGATGTGCTGCGCTACGCGCGCGACGTGGGGCTCGGGATCGTGGACCGGGTGCCGGTATTCAAGGATTTCTTCGTCGGCGAGGCGGCGGGGCTGACCGGCGAAGTGCCGAAGCTGTTGCGCGGCGAGGCGCTTTAGGGCGCGACCGCACGAATGAATTCGACAAGCTTCGGTGCAAGGTCCGGGTCGAGCGGCAGGTACGGATTGCCATAAGCCGCAAGGTTGGCGGCTCGGTCGGCGGCGACCCGCTTCAAGATATGGTTGGCTTCCGGAAGCTGCAGGATGGCGGCATCGGCGCGGGCTTTGGCGAGCGCGGCGAAATCCGTCTCGCCGATTTGTAAATCGCGCCCGGCGTGAATCAGCAGAACAGGGAGCTTGAGCTTGCCGAGTTCAATGGCGGGATCGAGCGGCAATACGGACGCGAGATAGGGCTGGACCGACGGCCGGAACAGCGCGGCAAGCGTAGCAGGCACGTCGTCGACGCGTTCGCCGGCGATCAGCCGATCGAGGATGCGGACGGCTTCGGAGCGCGCATTTTCTGGAATCGGCGCGGCGAGCAACTGCTCGCGTAGCGTGACTCCGATCGGCCGGCCGAGCGCGGTGAACAGGACGAGCCCTTTGACCGGTGCGCGGCTGGCGGCGCGGATGGCGACCAGGCCGCCTTCGCTATGGCCCGCGAGCACGACGCCGGTGATGTCGGGCCGTCCCGCGAGATCGCGGGCGGCCGACGCCGCATCGTCCACGTAGTGATCGAAGCGCAGATCTTCCTCGCGAGTCATTTTGGCCTGGCTGCCGCCGATGCCGCGCTTGTCGTAGCGCAGCGAGCGGATGCCGCTGGCAGCAAGGACCTGGGCGAGCATGCGATAGGTGTCGGCGCGGATGCCGCCCGGATTATTGCCCTCGCGGTCGGTCGGGCCGGAGCCTGCAATAATCAGCACGGCCGGCCCGCGGGGTTGCTCGCGTGGCGCCGTGTAGGTGCCGGTGAGGCCTTCCAGCGACCAGGGCTGCTCGATGACGTTTTTCTCTTGCGCCTCGGCGAAGCGGCCGAAAACGGCACTAAGCGCCGCGCCCGATGCGTACGCGAGAATCGTGCGGCGGGTCGGCACGCTCAGCGCTTCAGCTCGTTCTCGTCGAGCTTGCGGGCCTCGTCGGGCAGCATGATCGGAATGCCGTCGCGGATCGGATAGGCGAGCCTGGCCGCACGCGAGATTAGCTCCTGCTTTTCGCGGTCATATTCCAGCGTGCTCTTGGTCAGCGGACAGACCAGGATTTCCAAGAGCTTCGGATCGATGCTGCCGGTCGGGCGGTCGGCCATTGTAAGCGTCTCCAGACGAATGGTTTCTAGCAGGGGCCCAAGGCCCGGTCACTGCAGTGGCGTTTCCGAGCCGTCGCGCTGGGCGAGCGCCATTTCGGTCACCGCGATCAGCGTCTCGGCGCGGGTCTTGAGGTCGGGCGCTTCCAACAGCGCCTGTTTCTCGCGCGCGCCATAGGGCGACATCATCGAGAGGCCGTTGACCAGCGCCTCGGTCGGCGCGTTCTTGATGTCGCTCCAGTCGGCCTCCATACGATTGGCCTCCAGATACGCCTTCAAGGTGCGCATGAGTGCAGGCCGATCGACCGCCTCCTCGCCGTGTTGCGGGACGAAGTCGCCGGCGAAGGGCGCGAAATCGACGCGGCATTGGCGGTAGGCCGTTGTTGCCGCCAGCTCCTCGAGGATGCGAAAGCGCGCGATGCCGGTCAGCGTAATGAGATAGCGCCCGTCGCCGGACTCGGCGAGCTGGGTGATGCGCCCGGCGCAGCCGACCTTGAACAGCGCCGGCTGCGCGGCAGAAGATTCCTTGCTCTCGTCGGGCTGGATCATGCCGACCAGGCGCTCCGCCTTCATCGCGTCCTCGATCATGGCGAGATAACGCGGCTCGAAAATATTGAGCGGCAGCTCGCCGCGCGGCAGCAGGAGCGCGCCGGCGAGCGGGAAGACCGCAATTTTCACCGGCAGTTCCGTAGGCGATCGATAGACCGGGTTCATCGGCATTGCTGCCTCCCGCTCCAGGACGGAAATTTCACGCGAACAAGATCGAGGAAAGACGGCGTCTTCCTTCGAGCGTCATGGCATCGGTCGGCCCCCAAGCTTCGAAGAATTGTACGAGCTGCTTGCGTGCGCCGTCGTCGTTCCATTTGCGGTCGCGCCGCACGATCTCGATCAGATGATCGAGCGCCTTGGCGCGCTCGCCCTTGGCGTTGAGCGCGACGGCGAGATCGAAGCGCGCCTGGTGATCGGCCGCGTTGGCCGCGACCTTGGCTTCGAGCACGCTCACGTCGCCGACTTTCGCAGCCTGGTCGGCAAGTTCGAGCGCGGCGCGTGCTGCGGAAAGTGCCGGGTCGTTCTCTTTGCCCTTGGGTACCAGAGAAAGTGTTTGGCGCGCGGGCTCCAGATTGCCCGCGGCAATATGGGCGCGCGCGAGGCCGCCGAGCGCCCGCACATTGGCGGGATCCTCGGCCAGCACCTGGGCGAAGTGATCGGCGGCGCCCGCCGCATCGCCCTCGGCGAGCAGCCCATCGGCGGCCTTGAGTATCTCTGCGATGTCGGCCCCGGCATCGGCCGCGCCGCCGGCCTTGCCGAGCGCGCGTTCGATGAAGGCCGCGACCTGACTTTCGGGCAGCGCGCCGAGAAAGCCGTCGACCGGCTGGCCGTTGGCGAAAGCGAATATGGCCGGGATCGACTGGACGCCGAGCTGGCCCGGGACCTGCGGATGCTCGTCGATGTTCATCTTGACGAGCTTCACCTTGCCCTTGGCGGCGCGCACCACCTTCTCGAGAATGGGAGTGAGCGTCTTGCATGGGCCGCACCAGGGCGCCCAGAAGTCGACCAGCACGAGGCGCTTCTTCGACTCCTCGATCACATCCTTCATGAAAGCCTGGGTCGTGGTGTCGGAGACCAGGTCGTCGGTCGCCGACGCGCCAGGGGCTTGATTCAATTGCATGATCTGCTCCAAAGCCGCGCGGTCTTGCTCTCCGCGCCGGCCCGTTCCGTCAATAGATGGGCGGTTTGTGGCCGGATTGCAATTGCCGCTCACGAGGGCGCGGAAGCGGCGACGATCAAGGGTTGGTGACGGGTGACGGCGAGGAAGCGGATGAAATCCTCGCGCTTGATCCGGGTCGTGCGCGAATTGATCAACGGATGAAAATTGATGGTGTCGTGGCGCATCAGCGCCTCGTCGAGCACGATGGTCACCGCGCGATCCTTATCGTTGATCGCGGCGAAGGGACTGACTGAGCCCGGCTCGATGCCGAGTGCGCTGCGCAGCAGCTCCGGCTTGCCGAACGAGAAGCGGCCCGAAGCGCCGACCTTGGTATGCAGTCGCTTCAAGTCCACGCTCGCGCCTTCTTC
The DNA here is from genome assembly GCA_043767065.1 of Hyphomicrobiales bacterium. Taxonomy (GTDB): domain Bacteria; phylum Pseudomonadota; class Alphaproteobacteria; order Rhizobiales; family Xanthobacteraceae; genus JAHFPN01. The sequence goes on from JAYUHJ010000394.1 coordinate 13,191, forward strand.
GGCGGAGACGAGAAAGAGACGATTCTTGCGATCGATGAGGAAGAGGTTCTTGGTGTGGCCGCCGGGGATCGTGCCGCGCAGCGCGCGCGACTGCTCGACGGTGAAAAGCGGCGGGTGCTCGACCGTCGTCGTCGCAATGCCGAGCCGGTCGAGCAGGGCGAAGAGGTCTTCGGGCGAGGCGGGCATGGCGGCTTCTAGCGGGGCAGCGAATGCCGCCGCAAGCGGGTGGTTGCCTTGTCCGGCCGCTTTGCTCTAGAACCCGCGCTGCGGGGCGTAAGCCCTCATGGATGCGGGTGTAGCTCAGGGGTAGAGCACAACCTTGCCAAGGTTGGGGTCGAGGGTTCGAATCCCTTCGCCCGCTCCAGTTTCTCTCGAAAAATCGAGATCGCGCAAGCGGCTCTACTTCACTTCGCGTAGAGCCGCGCCGGGTTGTCGACGAGAATTTTCTTCCGCGCCGTTTCGTCGGGCACCCAATCGAGCAACATGTTGAGCATCCAGGCGTCCTTGGGGATCTTCTCCTTGGGCGTCGCCACGTAAGGCCAGTTCGAAGCCCAGAGCATGCGCTCGGGCGCGGCTTTGACGAGCGCTTTCGCAAGCGCGCCGACGTCGTCGTAGTTGGGCGGGCCGATTTTCGAGGTCTCGTAGGGCGCCGAGAGCTTCACATAGAAGCGGCCGGTATCGACCACGCGCAAAAATGCCTTGAAGGCGGGATCGTCGGGCGTCACCGGCTCGATGAACTTGCCGACATGGTCGATGATGATGGTGCCGGGCAGCCGCTTCAGCATTTCCTCGCGCGCCGGGAACTCGCGGCCGTCGAACTGCACGATCGCGTGCCAGCCGAGGCGCTGGATGCGCGCGGTGAGCGGCGCCATCATCTCCCATTTCAGAAACCCGCCGGCGAAGAAAAAGAACCGCAGGCCGCGGATACCGGCCGCGTGCAGTCGATCGAGCTCGGCGTCGGTGACGCTGTCGTCGGCCACCGCGATGCCGCGCGAGTCCGGGCCCATCATCTTCATCGCTGCGATCGTGCAACTATTGTCCTTGCCGTAGGCGGAGGGCTGCACCATCACGGTGTGCGCGATCCCAAGATTCTTGCGCACCTTCAAATATTCGGAAGTCGGCGCGTCATGAGGCTTGGAGACCGCGGTCGGAGCGATCGCATAGCCCGGCTCATAGACATGCATATGCACGTCCCAAGTGCCGGGCGGGGCCTTGAGACGCGGGGCGGGCTGGTTTTCCGGGGTGCTCATGCTTGCTGCGTAACAACGGGCACGCGTGGCGACAACCGAAATTTCGTGGCCTGGAACGGAATCATCAGTGCCCCGCCGCAAGCGCGCCGAGGCGCCGCTCGTCGGCCACGCCGACCAAGCCTTCGGGCGTGGCCAGGATCGAATGCGCCGCTCCGCCCGGTGGGCGGGCGGCGAACTTGTGGCCGCGCGCTTCGAGCACGCGGATGGTCTCGGGCGCGAAGCCTTCCTCGATCGACACTTCGTCGGGCAGCCACTGATGATGGACGCGCGGCATAGCGACCGCATCGCCGAGCGGCATTTCGAACTCGATCACGTTCAGGAGCACTTGCAGAACGGTGGTGATGATGCGGCTGCCGCCCGGGGAGCCTGTGACCAGGAAAGGTTTTCCGTCCTTAAGCACGATCGTCGGGCTCATGGAGGACAAGGGCCGCTTGCCCGGCGCGGGCGCGTTGGCGTCGCCGCCGAGCAGCCCGAAGGCGTTCATGGCGCCGGGCTTGGCGGCGAAATCGTCGAGCTCGTTGTTCAGTAAAAAGCCCGCACCTTCGACCACCATGCCGAGGCCGTAGTTGAAATTGAGCGTGTAAGTATTGGCGACCGCGTTGCCGTACTGATCGACGATCGAAAAATGTGCGGTCTGGTCGCCCTCGCGCGGCGCGGGGTTGCCGGCGCTGATCTCGGCGGCGCTTTTCGCGCGTATGGGATCGATGCCGGCGCGCCGCGTCGCGGCGTATGGCTTCGAGATCAGGCTCTGTAGCGGTACTTTCACGAAGTCCGGGTCGCCAAGAAAGACTGCCCGATCGGCATAGGCGAGCTTCATCGCTTCGACCATCAAATGCAGCGCGTCGGGACTTCCGGCTTTCAGCGCGCGCAGGGGAAAGGCCTCGAGGATGTTGAGTATTTCAATGATGTGCACACCGCCGGAGGAGGGCGGCGACATGGAGGCGATCTCGAAGCCGCGATAGGTGCCGCGCACCGGCGCGCGCATGACAGGGCGATAGTTCTTGAGATCGTCGAGCGTCATGACGCCGCCGGCAGTGCGGATCGAGGCCACTATCTTCTCGGCGACCGGGCCCTCGTAGAACGCGCGCGGGCCATTCGCGGCGATGAGCACCAGCGTATCGGCAAGGTCGGTCTGCATCAGCCGGTCGCCGGGGCTGAGCGCGCTATTGTCGGGTTTCAGAAAAATCTTGACGGACGAGGGCCAGCGTGCGAGGCGCGCCGCGGCGCGCGGCAGCGTCACGGCGACATCGCCCTCGATCGCGATGCCATCGCGCGCGAGCTTGATCGCGGGAGCGATCAGCTGGGCGAGCGTGAACTTGCCCGAGCCATAACGATCGAGCGCCAGCGCAAGCCCCGCGACCGAGCCCGGCACGCCGACACCGAGGGCGGAATTCCTCGATTTCTCCGGGTCGGCTTCGCCCTTGGCGTCGAGGAAGCTCTCGCGCGTGATCGCCTGCGGCGCGATCTCGCGATAATCGATGGCGATGGTTTCGTTGCGAGTGGCTAGATGCACCAGCATGAAGCCGCCGCCGCCGATATTGCCGGCGTCGGGCTGGGTGACCGCAAGCGCAAAGGCGACTGCGACGGCTGCGTCCACTGCGTTGCCGCCGGCCTTCAAGAAATCGACGCCGATCATGGTGGCCTGCCGCTCGGGGCCGGCGACCATGCCGTGGCGTGCGAGCGCAGGCTTGGCCGCAAACAGCGGCTGCATCGCCTGCGCGTTGCCTAAGCCCGGCGCCAGCAGAAGCGCAAGAAACGCTAGCTTTACGAGGCGGTTGAACGAAAGCATCGGCACGAATCCTAGGACAATCGCGGCACTTACGCGAACCATCTCGCGAACCATCTGGTCTCGCGCCGAGGGGTCCCGAAGTGGCATGCTCGACCCATGAGCTCGCAGCCACCGGCCCATACCGCCTCGCGTCGGGCGATCGCGGGCTGGGTCCTGTTCGACTGGGCCTGCCAGCCGTTCTTCACGCTCATCATCACCTTCGTTTACGCGCCTTATTTCGCCTCGGCGGTGGTGGGCGATGCAGTGCATGGCCAGGCGCTTTGGGGCTTTGCCACCGGCGCTGCGGGTATTTTCATCGCGCTGTTCTCACCCGTGCTCGGCGCCATCGCCGATGCCACCGGACGGCGCAAGCCGTGGATCGCGACCTTCGGAGTGCTGCTGGTCATCGGCTCCGCGTTGCTCTGGTTCGGCAAGCCGGGTGATCCATCGACGATTCCGATCGTGCTCATCGCCTTCGTCATCGGCGCGATCGGCGTCGAGTTCGCGACCGTGTTCAACAATTCGATGATGCCGAGCCTGGTGCCGAAGGAGCGCCTCGGCCGGCTCTCGGGGCTGGGCTGGGGCATGGGTTATGTGGGCGGGCTGGTTTCGCTGGTGGTCGCGCTCGGTTTCCTCGCGGCAAGTCCGCAAACCGGAAAGACGCTGTTCGGTCTCACGCCGCTGTTCGGCCTAGACCCGGTGCTGCGCGAGGGCGACCGGGTGACCGGGCCGCTTACTGCACTGTGGTTCATCGTCTTCGTGCTGCCGCTGTTCCTTTTCACGCCCGACGGGGCGCGCGGGTTGCCGCTGGCGCGGGCGATCGGATCGGGCTGGGCCGCAATCCGCGAAACGTTCCGCGAAGCACGCCGTCACCGGAACCTTGGGCTCTTTCTTCTGGCCAACATGATCTATGCCGATGGACTGGTGGCGCTGTTCGCCTTCGGCGGCATCTATGCGGTCGGCACCTTCGGGTGGCACACCATCGAGCTCGGTATTTTCGGGATCCTGCTTACGATCGCCGGTACGATCGGTGCGATTGCCGGCGGCTGGCTCGACGACCACCTTGGGCCGAAGCGTGTGATCCTGGGCTCGCTGCTGCTTCTGCTGCTCGCGACCGCAATGATTCTTTCCGTGGACCGCGACAAGATTCTATTCGTTATCGCGGTGACGCCGCCGGTGACCGGCGGCGGCCTGTTCGGGAGCGCGGCGGAGAAGCTTTATCTCGCGCTCGGGCTTTTGATCGGGCTGGCGGCGGGCCCGCTGCAGGCGGCTTCGCGCACGCTGCTGGTGCGGTTGGCGCCGCCAAAAAAACTGGCCGAGTTTTTCGGCCTGTTTGCGCTGTCGGGAAAGATCACCTCGTTCGCGGCGCCGACCCTAGTCGCGACGGTAACGGCGGTGACCGTGAGCCAGAAAGCAGGCGTTTCGGTTTTGCTCTTATTCTTCACCGTCGGCGCGCTGCTGCTCGCACGCGTGCGGATCAATGCCGGAAGTGCCTGACGCCGGTGAACACCATGGCGATGCCGGCTTTGTCGGCGGCGGCGATTACTTCCTCGTCGCGGATCGAGCCGCCGGGCTGAATAACGGCGGTAGCGCCGGCTTCGATCGCGGCTAACAGCCCGTCAGCAAAGGGAAAAAAGGCGTCGGAAGCCACCACCGAGCCTCGGGTGAGCGGCTGTTTGAGGCCTGCGGCAAGTGCTGCGTCCTTGGCTTTCAGTGCGGCGATGCGCGCGGCATCGACCCTGCTCATCTGGCCAGCGCCGATGCCGACCGTGGCGCAGTCCTTGGCATAGACGATGGTGTTCGACTTCACGTGCTTGGCTACGCGGAAGGCGAACTTCAAATCCGCAAGCTCGCGCGCGGTCGGCGCGCGTTTGGTCACGGTCTTGAGCGCGATGTCGTCAACCCAGGCGTCGTCGCGCGATTGCACCAACATGCCGCCGGCCACCGACTTGAAGACGATCCCTTTGGCGCGCGGATCGGGCAGGCCGCCGGCGAGCAGGAGCCGTAAGTTCTTTTTATTGCCGACGATGCGGATCGCTTCTTCGCTGGCATCGGGCGCGACGATGACTTCAGTGAAAATCTCGACGATGGCGCGCGCGGCTTCGGCATCGAGAGTGTGATTCAGCGCGACGATGCCGCCGAACGCCGAGACCGGATCGCAAGCAAGCGCCTTCTTGTAGGCGTCGAGCAGCGAGCCGCCTTCGGCGACGCCGCAGGGATTGGCGTGCTTCACGATAACAACAGCGGCAGTGCGCTTGGGGTCGAACTCGGCGACGCACTCGTAAGCCGCGTCGGTGTCGTTGATATTGTTGTAGGAAAGCTCCTTGCCCTGCAGCTGGCGCGCGGTGACCACGCCGAAGCGCCGGTCCATGCCCGAGTAGAACGCGGCCTGCTGGTGCGGGTTCTCGCCATATCTCAATTTTTCCATGAGCTTGCCGCCGAACGCGCGCCAGACGGGCGTGCTCTCGTCGGTCTCATGCGCCAGCCAGTTCGAAATCGCCGCGTCGTAGGCAGCGGTGCGCGCATAGGCCTTGGCGGCGAGGCGGCGGCGGAGCGCGAGCGAGGTGCCGCCGCGCGCTTCGATTTCTTTGAGCACTTCGGCGTAGTCCGCCGGATCAACCACGACGGTTACGTCATTGTGGTTCTTGGCAGCGCCGCGCACGAGCGCCGGACCTCCGATGTCGATATTCTCGACGCGGTCGGCAAACGAGGAATCCTTCAGGAGGGTCTGCTCGAACGGATAGAGATTCACCACCACAAGGTCGATCGGCTGGATCGCATGCTCGCGCAGCGAAGCCTGGTGACCCGCGTCGTCGCGGGTCGCGAGAATGCCGCCATGCACTTTCGGATGCAGCGTCTTCACCCGGCCATCCATCATTTCGGGAAAGCCGGTGAATTCGGAGATTTCGAGCACTTTCAGGCCCGCCTCAACGAGGGCCTTCCGTGTGCCGCCGGTCGAGACCAAGACAATGCCACGGCCCGAAAGCGCGCGGGCGAATTCGGCTAAGCCGGTCTTGTCGGAGACGGAGAGAAGCGCGCGGGCAATGGGGCGGACGCGTTCGGGCATCGGCCTGCTCGGAGGACGGGGCGCCGCAATAGCACGGCACGGGCGAATAAGAAACGGCGCTACGGCCAGTTCAGAGCGGCAATTGGGGCTCCGGCACACTGCGCCTTTCCGTGGCCGCGGTAGCCTCGGTGCGTTCGGCGCGGATCAGCGTCCATACGATGCGCGGAACCCGGTGCGCACGGCCGGGGATCACGATTTGGCTGGTGCGGCGCGGGCCATCGATGGCCGACAGGAACACGCTTTCCTCGAGGTCCACTTGCAGCGCCGAGCTGGTGAACAGCCAGCTTTCGTGTCCGGGCAGCAGCAGCAGCACGCTCTTTCCATCGGCGCGGCGGCTCGCCTTTACAGCTGGATGCAGATGAAAGCGGACCGCGTAGAGATCGGGCACGCCGGCCGGGATTTCCTCGCCGTTGGCGGCGAAAAATATGTCTTCGCCGTCAAGCCGGCTGCCGTCGTTGGCCAGCCGCCAGGAACGCTGGTGCATGATACCGAAGCGCTCCGCATAGCCGTCGTGGCTGGCGCGGCACAGATGAGCGCCGTCGCGCTCAGTCCGCACCAGTTTGATCTCGGTCGGTCCGGAAATGATCGGCGTGCCGAGCAGGCGAGCGAATGCCTCGCTCATAAGGAATCGGCAGGACGAAGTATCGTTGAAGCTCGCCGTGGAGTGTGCCGCGGTGGCGCGCGCGGCCTGCCGCCAGGCGTCGCGATTATTGACCGGCATGCCGCAATTGACGAACACGCGGTGGCGGCCGGCGGAGAACTCGAAGGAGAGGCAGCCGGCGTGGGCCTCGTAGCTCACGAGGAAGGGCGGCGGCGTGCCGGTGTCGGCGATGACGAGGCTGGTTCCCGCGTCGAGCCGCTGGTAGCCCGAGTAGCTCGCGTTCGAAACCGGCGCGCC
>JAYUHJ010000395.1:0-3630 GCA_043767065.1 Hyphomicrobiales bacterium
ATGGAGAACGTGGATCTCACCATCCACGAGGACGCGCTCAGCGCCATCGCCAGGAAGGCGATCGAGCGCAAGACCGGCGCACGCGGCTTGCGCTCCATCCTGGAGGGTACGCTGCTCGACACGATGTTCGACCTGCCGAGCCTGGAGGGAGTCCAGGAGGTGGTGATCGGCCGCGAGGTCATCGAGGGCGGCGCCCGGCCGCTCTACATCTACGCCGACCGGGCGAGCGACGCCGGGGCCACGGCCAAGGGCGCGTAGGTGGGTTGCTAAGGCTAACCCGCGCCAAGCCTTGAATTTGCTAGGGGGAGTACTAGGTATGGGGCCGAAAAGCCTGCGGCCCTGATTCTATTGGGGTCGGCGAGTTGCCAAGAGTACCCTGCCTCGACCCGGCATCCAGCCGGGGCCGACACCACCAAGAAAGGCCCGGGTCCCGATGACCACCCAGAAAACGCGCCCGCCGATCGTTCCCGGTGTGAGCCAGACCTACCCGGTCTTGCCGCTGCGCGACATCGTGGTTTTCCCGCACATGATCGTGCCCTTGTTCGTGGGGCGCGAGAAGTCGATCCGCGCCCTCGAAGAGGTGATGCGGAGCGACACCTACATTCTGCTCGCGACCCAGATGAATGCCGGCGACGACGATCCGGCAGCTGACGCAATTTACAAGGTCGGCACGCTGGCTACCGTCCTGCAACTCCTCAAGCTGCCCGACGGCACCGTGAAGGTGCTGGTCGAGGGCGTCGAGCGCGCCACCATCGCGTCCTATCGCGATCGCACCGAGTTTTACGAGGCCGAAGCGTCCGCGCTCGTTCAGGAGCAAGGCGAAAAGATCGAGACTGAGGCGCTCGCGCGTTCGGTGGTCACCGAATTCGAAGGCTATGTGAAGCTCAACAAGAAGGTTTCGCCGGAGGTGGTCGGCGTCGTCTCGCAGATCGACGACCCATCCAAGCTCGCCGACACGGTGGCTTCGCATCTGGCGGTCAAGATCGCCGACAAGCAGACGGTGCTCGAGCAGAAGAACGTCGCCACGCGGCTCGAGAAGGTGCTTGCGCTGATGGAGAGCGAGATCTCGGTCCTGCAGGTCGAGAAACGCATCCGCACGCGCGTCAAGCGCCAGATGGAGAAGACCCAGCGCGAATATTATTTGAACGAGCAGATGAAGGCGATCCAGAAGGAGCTCGGCGACGAAGAAGGCAAGGACGAGCTCCAGGAGCTCGAGGAGAAGATCAAGCGCGTCAAGCTCTCCAAGGAGGCGCGCGAGAAGGCCACGCACGAGCTGAAGAAGCTCCGCCAGATGTCGCCGATGTCGGCGGAAGCCACCGTCGTGCGCAACTATCTCGACTGGATCCTGTCGATCCCCTGGAACACGAAGAGCAAGATCAAGAAGGATCTTTCGTTCGCCGAGAAGGTGCTCAATGACGACCACTATGGCCTGGAGAAGGTCAAGGAGCGGATCGTCGAGTATCTCGCGGTGCAGACCCGCTCGAACAAGCTGACCGGCCCGATCTTGTGCCTGGTCGGCCCGCCCGGCGTCGGCAAGACGTCGCTTGGCAAGTCGATTGCACGCGCCACCGGACGCGAGTTCGTGCGCGTGTCGCTCGGCGGCGTGCGCGACGAGGCCGAAATCCGCGGCCACCGGCGCACTTATATCGGCTCGATGCCCGGCAAGGTCATCCAGTCGATGCGCAAGGCCAAGAAGTCCAATCCGCTGTTCCTGTTCGACGAGGTCGACAAGATGGGCGCCGATTTCCGCGGCGATCCGTCCTCGGCGCTGCTGGAGGTGCTGGACCCCGAGCAGAACCACACGTTCAACGACCACTATCTCGAGGTGGATTACGACCTTTCCAATGTGATGTTCATCACGACGGCGAACACGCTCAACATCCCGCCGGCGTTGCTGGACCGCATGGAGGTCATCCGCATGGCCGGCTACACCGAGGACGAGAAGGTCGAGATCGCGCGCAAGCACCTGATCCCGCACCAGCTCACCAAGCACGGCGTGCAGCCTAAGGAATGGTCGATCGACCAGGAGGCGCTGCTCACGATCATCCGCCGCTACACGCGCGAGGCGGGCGTGCGCAACCTCGAGCGCGAGCTCGCCAACCTGATCCGCAAGGCGGTGAAGGAGCTGATGACGGAGAAGAAGGAATCCGTCACGGTCACGGCCACGAGCCTGGAGAAGTTCCTGGGTGTGCCGAAGTATCGCTATGGCGAGATCGAGGAGGAGGACCTGGTTGGCGTCTCGACCGGGCTGGCCTGGACCGAGGTGGGGGGAGAGCTTCTCACCATCGAAGCCGTGATGATGCCGGGCAAGGGCCGCATGACGGTCACCGGCAACTTGCGCGACGTGATGAAGGAGTCGATCTCGGCGGCGGCGTCCTATGTGCGTTCGCGGGCGATCGATTTCGGCATCGAGCCGCCACAGTTCGAGAAGCGCGATATCCACGTGCACGTGCCCGAGGGCGCTACCCCCAAGGACGGGCCGTCGGCCGGTGTCGCGATGGTCACGGCCATCGTCTCGGTGATGACCGGAATTCCGGTCAAGAAGGACGTGGCCATGACCGGCGAGATCACGCTGCGCGGCCGGATCCTGCCGATCGGCGGCCTCAAGGAGAAGTTGCTCGCGGCGCTCCGCGGCGGCATCAAGAAGGTCTTGATCCCCGAGGAGAACGCCAAGGATCTTTCCGAGATCGCCGACGTGATCAAAGGCGGGCTCGAGATCATTCCGGTCAAACGCATGGACGAGGTGCTCGCACACGCGCTCGCCCGGAAGCCCGTGCCGATTGAGTGGGACGAGGCGGCTGCAAAGCCTGCGGCGGCCGGGCCGGTCGTCGCCGACGAAGACGACGCCTCAGGGGTGGTCGCGCACTAGCCAAGCCGGCGTCGCAGAACGCTTAGCGCGGCCGTCAGGCATTTCCTGGCGGCCGCTTTCGTTTCTATGGAAGGCTCCGGCGGCCGCTTCTGAAATAAATATAATGAAATCAAATTCTTATATGAGCGATTGAAAGTATCGAGTCAGGCCGTCATCCAAGCTGTCCTAACCTTCGATTAGGCCAAAACCATGCAACGGCGCGGGTTTGCCGCGAAGCGGACTTGCTTTCGTCCGTCAAAGCATGATTCTACCTGCGTTTCCGGCGATTCGCCGGCGAGTCGAGCAATTCCAACGGTTTCCGAGGCCAAAGAAGGAACTGTCCGATGACCAAGAACGAGCTTATCGCCGCAGTAGCCGATACAGCGAAACTGACCAAGACGTCGGCGGCGTCGGCAGTCGATGCCACCTTCGACATCATCACCGGCGCGCTAAAGCGCGGCGACGAAGTGAAACTCATCGGTTTCGGCAGCTTCAAGGTCGTGAACCGCAAGGCGCGCGAGGGGCGCAACCCGCGCACCGGCGCGCCGGTGCAGATCCCCGCGTCAAAGGCGCCGAAATTCTCGGCCGGCAAGGGCTTGAAGGAATCGGTCAACGTTTGACGCGAAGTCTCGTCCGAGAACCGGTTCGATGCTCCCGCCCTAGGCGGGAGCATTGTTTTTTGCGGATATTGCGCTGATGCAGGATGCGGGGCTAATGCTCCCACCGGGCGGTTAGCTCAGCTGGTAGAGCGTCTCGTTTACACCGAGAAGGTCGGCGGTTCG
>JAYUHJ010000396.1:0-3625 GCA_043767065.1 Hyphomicrobiales bacterium
TGCCAGGGCGCAGCGCCCCGTGCGCCGGCGATCGCGTGTGCCTCGGCCGCGCGCCCGCTCAGCGCCTCGATCCGGAGCCCGTCATAAGTCCGCGTGACGAGCGTCTCGTCGAGTGACGCCCCCTTGAGCGCCTGTTCGACCAGCTTCAGCCAGTCCTCGCGGTGGGCTGGCGGGAATTCCCCGGCGAGCTTGAGGTCCGTCATGGCATGGAAGTACGCGGCGGCCCGCGGCCGGGCAAGCCCTGCTTAGGGCTTTGCGTCCGGCGCGGCGAACAGGGCGATGCCCTTGCTGCCGACGCGTGCGAGCGCATCGCGCACCTTGATCCCGTTCACCATCCGGTCGGGCGCGATCTCGGCAAGCGGGACGAGCACGAACGCGCGCTCCAGAAGTCGCGGGTGCGGGATTTCGAGATCGGGTTCGGCAATAACGAGATCGCCGTAGAGCAGCACGTCGAGATCGATCACGCGCGGTCCGAAGCGGACCTCCTGCTGCCGGTCGCGGCCGAGCTTCGTTTCGATGGCGAAAAGCGCGGAAAGCAATGCCCGCGGCGCCAGCTCGGTCGAGCCGCGCACGACCTGATTGAGATAGGGGCCCTGCGCCACCGGGCCCCAGGGCTCGGTCTCGTAAACCGAAGACTGCGCCGTGAACTTGAGCGGGCCGCCATCGAGCGCGGCGCGGGCACGGGCGAGGTTGACGGCGCGGTCGCCGACGTTGGAGCCGAGCGCGACGAAGGCCTCAGCCATCGCGCCGCCGCTCGACCGTGGCCGCGACATAGTCGATCACGGCGGGCACCGGCGCCGCCGGCTTCTTCACCGTCACGCGCACGGCGAGGATGCGGGGGAAGTGCGCCAGTACCGCCGCCGCCACGTGCGCCGCTGCCGCTTCGATCAGGTCGAACCGCTTGTCGAGAAACGCCGCCTGCGCCACCGCGACCACCTCGGCATAGTCGACGGCCGCGCCGAGCTTGTCGGTCTTGGCCGCTTCGGCGATATCGGCTTCGAACGAAAGATCGATGATGAAGCGCTGGCCGTTCAGCTTCTCGGCCTCGGTCACACCGTGATGAGCGAACACCGAGAGCCCCGCGATGTCGATGGTGCCGCGCATCAATGCGCCCCGCGGATCGCCTCGGCCACGCGCAGCGCCTGCACATGAGCCGCCACGTCGTGCACGCGCAGGATCGCCACCCGCCCCAGCACCGCGAACATGTTGGCGGCGAGCGTGCCGGGCAGCCGCTCGCGCGGCTCGCTCGGCGAAAGCCGGCCGATGAAACTCTTGCGCGAAGTACCAATCAGGATCGGAAAGCCGATCTCGTGCAACTCGTCGAGCCGGGCGAGGACCGAAAGATTTTGCTCCAGCGTCTTGCCGAAGCCGATGCCCGGATCGAGTACGATGCGATCCTCGCGGATGCCGGCGGCGCGTGCCCGCGCCAGCGAATTGGCGAAGAACACGCGGATATCGTCGAGGATGTCGATATTCGGCTCCGCCCGTTCGCGATTGTGCATGAGGACGATCGCGGCGCCGTTCGCCGCCACCACGCGGGCCATGTCTGGGTCGCGCTGCAGGCCCCAGACGTCGTTGATCATGCGCGCACCCTGCTTGAGTGCGGCCTCGGCGACGGCAGCCTTGTAGGTATCGACCGAGACGGGAATGTCGGCTTTCTCAACGAGACCCGCGATTACCGGCAGCGCGCGCTTCAATTCCTCGTCGGCATCGACCGCGACGTAGCCCGGCCGGGTAGACTCGCCGCCGACATCGACGATGTCGGCGCCTTCCTCGATCATGCGCAAGCCGGCCCGCACCGCGGCGCCGGCGTCCGCGTATTGGCCGCCGTCGGAGAACGAATCCGGCGTCATGTTGATGACGCCCATCACCAACGTCCGGCCGCCGAGCTTCAGCGGCAGGCCGCGCGCGTCGAGCGTGCGGATCGGGGCGGGTTCGAGCATGGCGAAATCCAAAAAAAGGTCGCGCGGATATCCCGCGACGGCATGCAAAAGGCAAGCGCCGCGTTGCGCGATCAACCGCGAAGACGGTGACAAGTGCGGCGTGGGCGCACTATAAGAGGCCGCAAGGTGGGCAAAGGAGAGGCCGATGGCGGCAAAGAAAGTAGATGTCGATGGCAAGATTTACGTCGGCAAGGCGTCGCAGCCGGCCTATCTGACGCTCAAGCTCGGCAACCGCCACGGCATCGTCACCGGCGCGACCGGCACCGGCAAGACGGTGACGCTACAGGTGCTGGCCGAGGGCTTCTCGCGCGCCGGCGTTCCGGTGTTCGCCGCCGACATCAAGAGCGATCTGTCCGGCATTTCCGCCCGCGGCCAGGGTCAGGATTTTGTCGTCAAGCGCGCGAAAGACATCGGGATGGAGTACCAGCCCGAAGAATTTCCCGTGATTTTTTGGGATCTATTCGGCGAGCAGGGCCACCCGGTGCGCGCGACGATCTCCGAAATGGGCCCCTTGTTGCTTGCCCGCATCATGAACCTGAACGAAACCCAGGAAGGCGTGCTCAATATCGCGTTCAAGATCGCGGACGAGCAGGGGATGCTGCTACTCGATCTCAAGGATCTGCGGGCGATGCTCACCTTCATCGCCGAGAATGCCGCATCGCTCACCAAGGAGTACGGCAACGTATCTTCGGCCTCCGTCGGCACGATCCAGCGCCAACTCCTGGTGCTCGATAACCAGCACGGGGAAAAATTCTTCGGCGAGCCGGCGCTCGACATCAAGGACTTGATGCGTACGAGCGGAGGAAAGGGCGTCATCAGCGTGCTCGCCGCCGACAAGCTGATGGAGAACCCGCGGCTCTATTCGACGTTCCTGCTGTGGCTCTTGTCCGAGTTGTTCGAGGAATTGCCCGAGGTGGGCGACCCGGAGAAGCCCAAGCTCGTGTTCTTCTTCGACGAGGCGCATCTTTTGTTCGACGACGCGCCCAAGGCGCTCACCGATAAGATCGAGCAGGTGGTGCGCTTGATCCGCTCCAAGGGCGTCGGCGTTTATTTCGTGACCCAGGTCCCGATCGACGTGCCGGAGAAGGTCTTGGCGCAACTCGGCAATCGCGTGCAGCACGCGCTTCGCGCCTATACGCCGAACGAACAGAAGGCGGTGAAAGTGGCGGCCGACTCTTTCCGGCCTAATCCCAAGATCAAGACCGAGCGCGTCATCACCGAGCTTGGAAAAGGCGAGGCGCTGGTCTCCTTCCTCGAAGGCAATGGTGTGCCGGCCATGGTCGATCGCACGCTGATCCGCGCGCCCTCGGCGCGCGTCGGGCCGATTACGGTGGAAGAACGCCGCGCCGTGATGGCGAAGAGTCCGGTGAAGGGCCAATATGACGAGGTCGCCGACCGGGAATCCGCCTACGAGATTCTCAAGAAGCGCGCATCCAAGGAAGCGGCCGACCCCGACGCTCCGACCACCCGGCAGCGGCCGGGGCAGGTACCGGATCACGCGCCAGCCGAGGAGAGCGGCGGTATCGGCGGCTGGCTCGGCGGCATATTCGGCACCAGCCGCAAACGCGGCCAGCGCCTGTCCACCGGGCAATACGTCACCCGCGAAGTCACCCGCACCGTAGTGAACCGGATGGCGGGTCAGGTCGCCGCCGATCTCGGCAAGAGCCTGGGCGGGAAAATGG
>JAYUHJ010000397.1:0-20080 GCA_043767065.1 Hyphomicrobiales bacterium
CCATCGTGGAAATCACGGCGCGTGAAGGGCAAATGCTAAAGGATGGTCTCGCGACGCTGTGCACGGCGGCGAGCTGCCCGGCGGGCTCACTCAAGGCGCATATTACGCCGTTCATCAACTACAGCCCGTTGAACTTCTTCGGCATCATCTTCTGCATGATGGTCGGCACGGCGTCGCTGCCGCACATCCTGATGCGCTACTTCACCACGCCCAGCGTGCGTGAGGCGCGGCAGTCGGTGGCGTGGTCGCTGCTGTTCATCTTCCTCTTGTACTTCTCGGCGCCGGCCTATGCGGCGTTCTCGAAGCTGGAGGTCTACACCAACATCATCGGCAGCAACGTCGCGAGCCTGAAGCCCTGGATCTTCCAGTGGGGCGAGCTCGGTCTGATCCAGATCTGCGGCAGGAACGCCGCGACTCTCGATGCGGCCATTGCCGCCTGTAAGGCGATCGCTAACCATCCCGGCGTCATCCGGTTCCAGGACTTCGGAATCAATACGGACGTGATCGTGCTCTCCACGCCGGAGATCGCGGGCCTTCCGTACGTGATCTCGGGCCTGGTCGCGGCCGGCGGCCTCGCGGCGGCGCTTTCTACCGCCGACGGCTTGTTGCTCGCCATCGCCAACGCGTTGAGCCATGACATCTACTACAAGATGCTCAGCCCCAACGCGCCAACCGTGCGCCGGTTAGCGGTAGCCCGCGTGCTCTTGTTCTTCGTCGCCGTAGCTGCGGCCGCGACCGCATCGACCAGGCCCTCGGACATCCTGGCCATGGTCGGCTGGGCGTTCTCGCTCGCCATGGCCGGTAACTTCCCGGCGCTGGTCATGGGTATCTGGTGGAAGCGTGCGACGACAGCAGGCGCCATTGCCGGCATCATTGCCGGGTTTGGTATCTGCATCTTCTACCTCGTCACCACCCGCTACTTCCCCGGCGTGGGCGTGAAGTACTTCGGCATGACCTCGTTGTTGAACGCAACGACCGGCCTGCCGGTTACCAACGTCGCTGCGGCCATGGCGTTACCCAATGCCATGGAGATGTTCCCGACCCTGGCCCATCCGTTGGCCAACAAGGTCGGGTGGTTCGACCTCAACAACATCAACTGCGGACTGCTCGGTGTTCCGTTGGGCTTCCTGACGATCATCGTCGTCAGCTTGATGACCAAGGAGCCGTCGAAGGAGCTGCAAGCCCTCGTCGACGAGATCCGCAAACCGCGCGGCCGGACGGTACTGCAAGAGAAGGACTGACCTTCTCCGGACGCTTCAAAGCTGGCGGGGTCCTACGGGACCCCGCCTTTTTCTTTGCCTTTCCCTTCGGGGTGCGAACGTGCTTGAACCGGCGCGCAGGAAAGCGAGATTGCCGTGAGCTCGAATCCCGTCATCGCCCAATGGTGGTTCCACCTGCCGAACTTCGTTCTGGCGGCGCTGATGTACACGATGCTCGGGCGTTTTCTCCTCGCCTTCTTCATCCCGCCGGATTCCAAAAACTATATCTGGCGCGCGTTCGTGCGGCTGACCGACCCGGTCTTGCGCGCAGTGCAGTTCGTCACGCCGCTCGTGGTGCCGCACTTGCTGGTTTTGTTGTTCGCGGCAATGTGGCTACTCGCGGCGCGCGTCGTGCTCCTGCTCCTGTTCGCCAGCTTCGGCATGATGCCGACCACCGGAGTGACGCCCCAGTGAACACGCAGCCCTTCACGCTCGCAATCGTGGCGTTCGCCACCATCAACGGCATCTTCTCGCCATTCATCGTCCTGATGATCCCCTTCGTGCTCGTGCTGATGCCGGCCTTCTTCCTCGACAGCCTGAGCGCGCTCCTGTTCATGTCTTCGATCCTGCTCGCCACCCTCACGCTGATCCTGGGCGGCGTTCCCGCGGCGCTCTACGAGCGCTTCACCGGCGCGAAGGAAACGGACGAAATCTCCATGTGGCTGTGGCTCGCAGGCGTCGGGCTGCTCACCTTGCCGGCGGCGGCGAACGTATACGGCATGAGTCTCTAGCGATTTCCCCGCTAAATCTTCGTGAATATGCGTGTGTAGCACCTCACGCCCCCTCGCCAGCCCGGCTGGCCCGTAGCATTATCACCCGTGACGAAGCGGTCCTGGCGGATCGCGTCGGGCCGAGAGCCGCATGGAAGAGATGCGCAAGCTCGCATTCGAGACGGTCGCCCGTGCCTGCGGCTTTGGCATGCTCGCCATCGTCTGCATCATGGTCGGCATGAGCTTCGACCCGCGCGCCGTCTTTCAGGCCGGCGGCATTCTCACCTTGATGATGGTGTTTATTCTGATCCTGAAGGCGCGCTACGCGCTGACCCAGAACTACAAGCACACCGAGATGTGGCTTTATCTCGATAAGAACTTCCGTCCGCCGGAAGCCTATGCGCAATGGGCGGCCTCGACCGTGCTGCGCGACGCCTACTTCACCTTCGCGATGTACACCGCGCTGATCTCGATCATTATGTGGATTCTGGCGTTCTTGATCGCCATCAGTGGGCTCGCATCGCGCTACTGACTCAGATGCGGCTTGGCTCCAATTCCTGCCGCAGCTTGTCCACCATCGTGAGGAAGCGGCGGAACAATCCTTCGAGATAACGCATCGCCCGCTCGACTTCTTCGTCGCCCGGCCATGGCGCACCCGGTTTCGACGCCGAAGGCGGGACAGTTTGCGGCGGAACCGGCGGCGCCGGTTCTGCGCCAAGTTTCGGCGCTTCGGTCGCACCCCGCCGTGAGAGCTCCGCTTCCAGCGCCGCGG
Source organism: Hyphomicrobiales bacterium (assembly GCA_043767065.1). Lineage (GTDB taxonomy): Bacteria > Pseudomonadota > Alphaproteobacteria > Rhizobiales > Xanthobacteraceae > JAHFPN01. The sequence continues at coordinate 2,742 of JAYUHJ010000397.1, forward strand.
CCTTGCCCGCGAGCCGCGCGATCTCGGCCTCGTAGGCGGCGCGGTCGTCGGCCACCGTCTCGCAGCTCCAGGTCGGCCCGCGCCGGCGGCAGTGCGATACCTGGCCGGTGCGGCTGTCGAGCCGCATCAGCCCATCGACCACCGGATTGAACGTGTAGCGGCCGATTTCCCCACCGCTCGGCACCGGTGGGCTGATCTGCGCGCCGGTCGCGGATTCCTGTGCTGCCGCAGCCGGTGCCAACACGATCGCCGCCGCCGCGAGCAGCGCGCGCAACCATGCGCTCGGAGATCGGATCATGGCTCAACTCCCACTAGCCGAGGGCGTCGATCCTAACCCAAAGCGGGGCCCAAATGCGGCCGCTCAGGCGGCGCGCTTGCCCGCGGCCGGCGCGAAGCGGCCATAGAAAGTCTCGCCCTTTTTCGCCATTTCGCGCAGCAACGCAGACGGCTCGAAGCGCGGCCCGTAACGCCCGGCGAAACGCTCGCACATGGCCACGAAATTCGCGACCCCCATGCCGTCGATATAGGAGAGCGTGCCGCCGGTGAACGGCGCGTAACCGAAGCCCAGGATCGAGCCGACGTCGGCGTCGCGCACGTCGGTGATCACGCCCTCCTCGACGCAGCGCGCGGTCTCCAGCGCCTGGATGCCGAGGAAGCGCTGCTTCAGCGTGTCGACGTCGAAGCTCTCCGCCGGCTGCGGTGCGCCCGTGAGCTCGACGAGACCGAGCCACAGCCGCTTTGGACCCTTGTCCGGATAATCGTAGAAGCCCTTGCCGTTCTTGCGCCCGTTGCGGCCGCGCTTGACCACCATTTCTTCCAAGAGCGCCTCCTGGCGCGGATCGATCACCTCGGCGCCGAGATCCTTCTTGGTGGCCTGTAGGATTTTCCAGGCCAGATCGACGGCGACCTCGTCGTTGAGCGACAGCGGCCCGACCGGCATGCCGGCCATGCGGCCGACGGTCTCGACCATCGGCGCCGGCACCCCCTCGGTGAGCATCAGGTGGCCTTCGCGGATATAGGTGCCGACCACCCGCGAGGTATAGAAGCCGCGCGAGTCGTTGACCACGATCGGCGTCTTCTTGATCGCGCGCACGTAATCGAGCCCAACCGCGAGCGCCTCGTCCCCGGTCTTCTTGCCCATGATCAACTCGACCAGCATCATCTTTTCGACCGGCGAGAAGAAGTGCACGCCGATGAAGCGGTCGGGCCGCTTGGAAAGCTCGGCGAGCGAAGTGATCGGCAAGGTCGAGGTATTAGAGCCGAAAATGACCTTGTCGCCGAGTACCGCTTCTGCCTTCTTGATCGCCTCTTCCTTGACCTTGCGGTCCTCGAACACCGCCTCGATCACGAGGTCAGCACCGGCGATCGCCGCGTAGTCCGGCGTGGCAACGATGCGCGCGAGCAGCGCGTCGCGGTCGGCCGGCTTGATGCGGCCCTTGGTAACCTGCTCGCCGAGCGTCTTCTCGACATGCGCCTTGCCCTTGTCTGCGCTCGCCTGATCGCGGTCGAGCAGCACCACTTCGAGTCCGGCCTGCGCTGTTACGCTCGCGATGCCCGCGCCCATGAAGCCGGCACCGAGGATCGCGACTTTCTTGAGCTTCTTGGCCGGCACCGAGGCCGGCCGCCGCGCGCCCTTGTTCAGCTCCTGCATGGAGACGAACAGCGTACGGATCATCGCCTGCGCTTCCTTGGAACGCAGAATCTTCGCGAAATAGCGCGATTCCACCGTCAGTGCCCGCTCCATCGGCAGCTGCAGGCCCTCGAACACGCACTGCAGGATCGCTTTGGCCGCCGGATAATTGTCATAGGTCTCGCGGCGATAGATCGCGTTGGCCGGCGGCCAGGTCATCATGCCTTGCTTGGAATAGACCAACCCGCCCGGCAGCTTGAAGCCTTCCACGTCCCAGGGCTGCACGCCCTTGCCGCCGTTCTTGATCCAGGCCTTGGCGGTCTCGATCAGCTTGTCGGCCGGCACGACCTCGTCGATCAGCTTCATCGCCTTGGCGCGATCGAGGCGCAGCAGCTCGCCGCGGAATAGAAACTGCAGCGCGTCGCCGGCCGGAATCATCCGCGGTACGCGTTGCGTGCCGCCCGCGCCGGGGAACAAGCCGACTTTGATTTCGGGCAGGCCCACGCGCGTCTTCTCGCTTTCGCCAGCGATGCGGCGATGACACGCCAGCGCCAGCTCGAACGCGCCGCCCGCGCAGGTGCCGTTGATCGCGGCGACCCACGGCTTGCCCGAGGTCTCAAGGCGGCGATAGTTCAACGACGTCTTCCGCGTCTCGTCGAACACCATGCGGTTGGCTTCGACCTGGCCCTTGGCCTTCACAACGTCGGCGAAGGTGCGCGACAGATTCTCGAGCATCGTGAGGTCGGCGCCGCCGGAAAACGCCTCCTTGCCTGAAGTGACCACAGCGCCCTTGATCGCCGGGTCGGTCGCGACCTTCTCGATGATCTGGCCGAGCTCGCTCGTCACGTCCTGGCTGATGACGTTCATCGAGCGCCCGGGCATGTCCCAGGTGACCAGCGCGATGCCGTCCGCATCCACGTCGAATTTGAAATTGACCCAGCTCATCGCATGTCCCCCGTAACTATTTGATTCTTATCGTGTTTTTTCAGCATTAGGCCTCGCTCAGACCCGCTCGATGATCGTCGCCGTGCCCATGCCGGCGCCGATGCAGAGCGTGATCAGCGCGGTCGATTTGTTGGTGCGCTCCAGCTCGTCGATTGCGGTGCCGAGGATCATGGCGCCGGTCGCGCCGAGCGGATGGCCCATGGCGATGGCGCCACCGTTCACATTGATCTTCGAGTCGTCGAGATCGAACGCCTGCATGAAGCGTAGCACCACGGCCGCGAATGCCTCGTTCAGCTCGATCAGATCGATGTCGGAAATCTTCATCCCGGCTTTCTCGAGAACCCGCTTGGTGACGTCGATCGGCCCGGTGAGCATCAGCGCCGGATCGGAGCCGATGGACGCGAATTGGCGGATGCGCGCGCGCGGCTTGAGGTTCGCGGTTTTGCCCGCACCCTTGGAGCCAATCAGCACCGCCGCGGCGCCGTCCACGATGCCCGAGGAGTTGCCGGCATGATGTATGTGATTGATGTATTCGACGTCCGGGTGCGCCTGAATCGCGACCGCGTCGAAGCCGCCGAATTCGCCCATCTGCACGAACGAGGGCTTGAGCGCCGCCAGCGACTGCATGTCGGTCGCAGGCCGCATATGCTCGTCTTTCGCGAGAAGGGGAATTCCGTTCACGTCGGTAACCGGCACCACGGAATTCTTGAAGCGCCCCTCGTCCCAGGCCTTGGCCGCCCGCTTCTGGCTCTGCACCGCGTAGGCGTCGCAGTCGTCGCGCGAGATACCATATTTCGTTGCGATCAGGTCCGCCGACACGCCCTGCGGCATAAAATAGGATTTTATCGCCACTGAAGGATCCACCGGCCAAGCCCCACCCGAGGCGCCGATACCGACGCGCGACATGGATTCCACACCGCCGCCGATGGTCATTTCCTTCATCCCGGACATGACCTGGGCCGCCGCGAAATTCACCGCTTCCAGCCCCGAGGCGCAGAAGCGGTTAATCTGGATGCCCGGCACTTCCTTGCCGTAGTCGGCAGCGATAGCCGCCGCGCGCGCGATATCGCCGCCCGCCTCGCCGACCGGATCGACGCAGCCAAGCACTACATCTTCCACCAGCTTGGGATCGAGCTTGTTTCGCTCCCTGATCGCGACCAGCGCCTGACGCGCGAGCTCGACCGAGGTCACCTCATGCAGCGAGCCGTCGACCTTGCCGCGGCCGCGCGGGGTGCGCACGTGGTCGTAGATAAAGGCTTCGTTCATGACTTTCCTCCTCGAACTCAGAACGCTTCGGCGGGCATTGCCATCACGCTGTCGGCGCCGGCAGTGATCCGCGCGAGACGCGTCGCAGTCTCCGGGAGCACGCGCTCCATATAGAAACGTCCAGTGGTGAGCTTAGCATCCATTCGCTGGCCGTCGACGCCCGCGGCTTTTTTAGCGAGCGCGGCCTTGGCGATCTGCGCCCACATCAGCCCGAGCACGACGAGGCCGAAGAGGTGCATATAGTCGGTGGCGCCGGCCCCGGCATTGTCGGGCCGCTTCGGAGCGTTCTGCATGAACCACGTGGTGGCTTGCTGCAGATGCGCAAGAGCCGCCGACAGCGGCGCGAGGAACGGCTTCATCGCCTCGTCAGCCGAGTTCTCTTTCACGAATTGCTGCACCTCGGCATAGAACGCGATCAGCGCCCGGCCACCGTCTTTCGGCAGCTTGCGGCCTACGAGATCGAGCGCCTGAACGCCGTTGGCGCCCTCGTAAATCATGGAAATACGGGCATCGCGTACGAACTGCTCGACGCCGTGCTCCTTGATATAGCCGTGGCCGCCATAGACCTGTTGCGCCATCACCGCATTGTCGAAGCCGCGGTCCGTGAGCACGCCTTTGATGATGGGCGTCATCAGGCCCATGTGGTCCTCGGTCGCCGCACGAAGCTTCTCGTCGTCGGAATTCACCGCAAGATCGCCCTTGAGCGCAGTCCACAGCACCAGCGCGCGGGCTGCCTCGTTGAAGGAGCGCATGGTCATGAGCAACCGGCGGATGTCCGGATGAACGATGATCGGGTCGGCCGGCTTGTCGGGGAACTTCACGCCGGAGATCGCGCGGCCCTGCAGCCGTTCCTTCGCGTAGATCGCCGCGTTCTGGTAGGAAACCTCGCCGAGCGCGAGGCCCTGGATGCCGACACCCAGCCGCGCCTCGTTCATCATCGTGAACATGGCGGCCAGGCCCCGGTTCGCCTCGCCGATCAGCCAGCCCGTGGCACCGTCGAAGTTCATGACGCAGGTCGAGTTGCCGTGGATGCCCATCTTCTCTTCGAGCGAGCCGCACGAAACCTTGTTCCGCTCGCCGGCCGAACCGTCGGGCTTCGGCAGTTGCTTCGGCACCACGAACAGCGAGATGCCCTTGACGCCCTCGGGCGCGCCTTCGATGCGCGCCAGCACGAGGTGCACGATATTCTTGGTGAGATCGTGCTCGCCCGACGAAATGAATATTTTTGTGCCGGTGATCTTGTAGCTGCCGTCGGCCTGCGGCGCCGCTTTGGTGCGGATCAGGCCGAGATCCGTACCGCATTGCGGCTCGGTGAGGTTCATGGTCCCGGCCCATTCGCCCGACGCGAGCTTGGGGAGATAAATCTTTTTCTGCTCGTCATTGCCGTGCAGCAGGAGCGAGCGGAACGCGCCCATCGACAGGCCCGGATACATGCCGAAGGCCATGTTGGACGCCGACAAGAACTCGTTCAACGTCGCCGCGACAACGTGCGGCAGGCCTTGGCCGCCATATTTGGGATCGGCGGAGATACCGATCCAGCCGCCTTCGGCCATCCTCTTGTAGGCATCCTTGAAGCCGGTCGGCGTCGTCACCGAGCCGTCGGCGTTGCGCTTGCAGCCTTCCTTGTCGCCGACCTTGTTCAGCGGCGCCAATACTTCCTCGCAGAACTTGCCGGCCTCGCCGAGCACGGCGCCGATAGTTTCCAGATCCGTGAAGCCCGGCACGTTATCGTAGCGCTCGACGTGGAACACATCCGAGAGCAGGAACATCACATCTTCTACCGGGGCCTTGTAGGTCGGCATTTTTCTCTCCTGTTGACGGTTACGCGCCGCGCGCCGCGAGCATTCCGCCCACGGCTTCGCTCGCGCGCTCGAGCTCGGCGATCGCCCGGTCTATATCCTTGCGCTGCTGCTTGAGCCGCTCGACCTGTTCGATGAAGCGGGTGTGCGCAACCTTCAGCTGGGTCACCTGCCCGTCGCCGAGATCGTACAGATCGAGCATCGCGCGGATTTCTTCAAGCGAGAAACCCACGCTCTTGCCCATGAGCACGTACATCAATCGCGCACGATCACGGCGGGAATAGAGCCGGTCCTGCCCGGCGCGCCGCGGCGCGATCAATTCTTTCTCTTCATAGAAGCGCAGCGTCCGCGCCGTGACGCCGAATTCGCGCGCCAGATCGCGGATCGTGAATTCGTCCTTCTCCGGCCGTGCCGCTGCTTCGGCGTCGAAGCCGGCGACGAGATCGGGAATCTCCGAGCGTGCGGTAGTCGTTTCGGCGTGCCTGCGCATCTGCTTCTGATTCGGGCTCTGCTTGGTGTTCGCACCGCGGGCCGGCCCTGGACCCAACGGTGATGATGTGTCTGAAACTTATCCTCAGTTGACGTAAACGTCAACTTCGTCGATTTAGGCAGCTGTGAGAAACGGTGAAGACCCGGGAAATAGCAATATTCCCAAGCGCTTGCGGGCCGAAAAGCGCGAGCCGCCGATCCTGGGGGGTCGGCCCCTGCCACGAAGCCTCCCAAGGTATTGAGCGCCGGTAAGAAAAGTTAACCGGCCATTTACCGTGAATATGAACAGTCGGTTCCCAAGCGCGTTTGCGTGCTTTTCCACGCCGCTTCAACCGCGGCGATTTGCGAACGGAACTGGCCATGACCGCAGGCGTGCCGTGGAGCGTTAACGCCGTAGAGCGCGAGACCTGGGCCGCCGCCCGCGACGCCGCCCGCCGCGCCGGCTTGTCGGTCGGCGAATGGCTGGAGCAGACGATCCGCGAAGGCGCCGATGAGCCTCACGCTCGCCGCACGCCGCGCGAAGCGAGCCGCGGCGATGCCCTCGAACAGCGCCTCGACGATATCTCCGAACAACTCGATCATCTGATGCGCAACGGCTCGCAACGCGGGCAACCGGAACGCGCCGCGCGAACCGACCCCACACTCGCGGCCGCCGTCGCCGCTCTCGACGGCCGCGTGGAAGCTTTGATGCGCGACATCGATACCGCCGAGCGCCGCGTTCCGGCGCACGTCGACGTCGCGATCGAACGTCTCGATTCGAGAATCGAAGAATTGCTGGCCCAGAGTCGCTTGACCGCCGCAAGCGTTCCCGCCGAGGTCGAACGCAGGCTCGACGCCCTTTCCCACGCGATCGAACGGATGAGCCGCCGCGCCGAGCACGAACCCGAGCACCCGATTCCGAGCACGATCTCGCCGTCGATTGCCGACCTCGACAACGCCATCGCCGAAATCACCGTACGCCAAGCCTCGCTGGATCAAGCCACGCTCGATGACGGCTCCAAGGGCCGCATCCTCGACCGCCGTCAGGGCCGCATTGGCCGCCGCACGGACGATCGAAAGCCCGGGCCGGCGCCCGTTGCCGCTCACGACTTCAGCGGACTGGAGCGCCAGCTCAAGACCATGGCCGACGACATGCAGCACCTGCGCCGCTCCGGCAGTCAGGCGCAGGCGCCGGCGCTTGCTCCCGACCTCAGCGGCCTGGAGCGCCAGCTCAAGACCATGGCCGACGAGATGCAGCATCTCCGTCGTTCGAGCGTCCAGGCGCCGGCGATCGAGGAGCTGCGCCACCAGATCATGGACCTCGGCCATGCGCTCGCGGAACTCGCACCGCGCCGCTCGATCGAGGCACTCGAGCGCGCGATCGAGGTGCTAACCGAGCGCATCGATCTGGCTGCCCGTAGCGAGCCGCGCGAGAATTATTCTCAGGTCGCCTCGGCGCTTGGCGAAATTCGCGCCTCGCTCGCCGAAGTCCGGCCGGCCGAAAGCTTCAGCGCGGTCGAAGCCGACCTGCAGGAGCTCTCCCGCAAGCTCGACGTGCTGAACGTCAAGGGCCTCGACGGCGCGACAGTTGCGCGGGTCCAGAGCGAGCTCGGTGAGATCCGCGCGCTGCTGTCGAGCGCACTTCCAGCCGACGTGCTCAAGGTACTGGTCGACCAGATCGAGGTGCTCGCCCACAAGCTTGAGAGCGGCCCTGCCGCCGACACGAAGATGCTGAGCGCCTTCGCCGGGCTCGAGCGGCGCATCGATCAGCTCGGTGAACGCATCGAGACCGCGAGCCAGAACGCCGGCGCACCCGCCATCGCCGAGATCGCCGGACGTCTCGATGAGCTACAGCGCGCGCTCGCGAACCTTTCGCACGGCGCGCCTGCCGGATTCGAAGATTTGATGCATGGCGTCGTCGATAAGCTGGAAGCCGCCGAAACCCGCCTTTCCAGATTCGACTCGATCGAGCGCAGCTTGAACGACCTGTTCGCCCAGTTCGAGGAGACCCGCACGAGCGCGATCGATATCGCCGAACGTGCCGCGCGTTCGGCCATTCGCGAGGCCGCAGCCACCCTCGTTCCGCGCACCCAACCCGCACCTTCAGCCGAGCCGGTCCGCCGCGCCCCTGAACCCGAACCGGCGATCCATCGTGAGCCCCCGCGCCCGGCAGCCGCTCCGAAAGCGGAGCCGCAAGCGGCCGCGCGCGAGTCGTTCCGTTCCGATCCCGCGCTCACAGAGCCGGCGCAGTCCGCACCGGCGCGCGTCGAACCCAAGCCCGAGATCAAGCCCGAGCTTAAGTCCGCGACAATTTCCGGCGATCTGCCGCCCGACTATCCGCTCGAGCCGGGCTCCGGCGGACCCCATGGCCGTCTCGCCCAGAGCGCAACGGAGCGCGTAGCACAATCGGCGGCCGTCCTCGGCCCGAACGCACCGAAGCTCGGCGAAGCCAATCCGCGCACCGCGGAGTTCATCGCGGCTGCTCGCCGCGCCGCGCAACAGGCCGCGGCCGAGCGAGCGATCGAAACGCCTCATTCCCGCGCCGTCGGCGTCATGAAAGATATCGGCACCAAGCTCGGCGGCGGCGGAAAGCGTTCGCTCTTGATCGGCTTGCTCGCGCTCCTGCTCGTGATGGCCGGCACCATGCGCTACGCCGACGTGCTGTTCCCGTCCTTCTTCTCCTCCGTGGAAATACTCGAGCCGACCCCTGCCGCTCCACCGGCGGCACGACCCGCAGAGCTGGAGACCCCGGCCGAACCCACGACGCCCGCTGCACCAGCCGAGCCGGTGCCCTCCGGCCGCACCGCGCTGCCGGCACCGGCCGACCCCGCGTTGGCATCCGCCCCGCCGGCCGGCGTCGTTGGCCCTGCCGTCACGACCGCCTTCCTCGGCCAGCGCGGTGATCCGCGCGACATCACCGGCACCGTTCCCAGTCCGGCGCCCAAGCCCGGCGCGGTCGCTTTCCGTCCCCAGGATCTACCGGCCGGACTCGGCACTGTAGCTTTGCGCACCGCGGCGATGGCCGGAGACCCGGTCGCCGCCTACGAGATCGCCGCCCGCTATTTCGACGGGCGCGGAGTCGAGGCTAACGGCGTGGAGGCACTGCGCTGGTTCGAGCTCGCCCGCGCCGCAGGTTCCGTTCCCGCCGCCTACCGGCTTGGCGGCATTTATGAGAAGGGCCAGGGAGTAACCAAGAACCTCTCCGAAGCCCGCCGCTACTATCTCCTCGCCGCCGAGGGCGGCCATATCAAAGCCATGCATAACCTTGCCGTCCTTCACGCCGAGGGCGTCGATGGCAAACCCGACTTCCGCACCGCCACGCGTTGGTTCCGCATGGCCGCCGACCGTGGCCTGCGCGACAGTCAATATAATCTGGCGGTACTCTATGCTCGCGGCCTTGGGGCCGAGCAGAACCTCGCCGAGGCCTATCGCTGGTTCTCGCTCGCGGCCATTCAGGGCGACCCCGATGCCGCCAAGAAGCGCGACGACGTGGCTAACCGCCTCGATCCCCAGACGCTGATCGCCGCCAAGCTTGCGGTGCAGACTTGGGCCGCAACGCCCGCAGACGTCGCAGCCAACAACGTTAAGCTCAAGCCCGAGTGGGAAAAGGCCGAGACCGCCCCCGCCCGCCGTTCAGTAAAGAACTGAAAAAGCCCGACTTTCCATTGACAAGGTTGCCCGCCGGGTTTTGAACGCCTATGCGCCGCGGGAAACGCGGCGCCATTCGCAAGGCGCGCCAGTGCCGATCTATCTGCCCATCGCCGAGCTGCCGGTGAACTTGTTCCTGATCCTCGGCCTTGGGATCACGGTCGGCTTCATCTCGGGCATGTTCGGCGTCGGCGGCGGGTTCCTGATGACGCCACTGCTGATCCTGACCGGCATTCCTCCCGCCGTAGCGGTCGCGACTGTCCCGAGCCACATGGCCGCCTCCTCGCTCGCCGGCGCCATCTCTTATTGGCGGAAGAAACAGGTCGATGTCGGGCTCGCGCTGGTGCTGCTTTCCGGTGGCATCGTGGGTACTGCATCGGGTGTCTGGATCTTCTCGCTCCTGCGCCGCGCCGGCCAGCTCGACCTGGTAGTGAATCTTTCCTACGTCATACTGCTCGGCATTGTCGGCGGCCTGATGCTCACCGAGAGCGTGCAGGCGATCCTACGGGCCCGGCGCGGCGAGCCGGCGATCGTGCGCCGGCCCGGCACGCACGCCTGGTTCCACGGGTTGCCGCTGAAGCTGCGTTTCCGCCAGTCGCGCATCTACGTCTCCGCCATGCCGGTCACCGCGATCGGTTTCTCGGTCGGCCTGCTCGGGGCGCTGATGGGCGTCGGCGGCGGATTCCTGCTCATTCCCGCGCTGATTTACCTCTTGCGCGTGCCGACCACGGTCGCCGTCGGCACTTCGCTCCTGCTCACGCTCGTCACCATGCTGATCGCGACCGTGCTGCACGCGCTCGAAAATCGCACCGTCGATGTGGTGCTCGCTTTCGCGCTGATGACTGGCGGCGTTCTCGGCGCCCAATTCGGCGCTCGCGCCGGCCAGGCCATGCGCGCGGAGCAATTGCGGCTTCTCCTTTCGGTCCTGGTGCTTGCGGTCGGCGTACGGGTCGCGATCGACCTGCTCACGCCGCCCGCCGACGCCTTCTCCGTGATCGCGACGGAGGTGTTCGAATGATGCGCCGCGGATTGATCGTGCTTGCGATCGCAGCTGCGTTCGCCGCCGTCCCGGCATCGGCAGCCGAGCGGCTGGTCGTGACGCTGTCCACGCACCGGGTCCTCATCCAATCGAACTTCACCGGCGCCGATCTCGTCCTGTTCGGGTCGATCGACAATATCGACCCCGACGTGATGGAGCGCGGCGGCTACGACGTGGTCGTGAGCGTGCGCGGTCCCAAGCGCTCATTCATCACGCGGCACAAGGCTCGCCTGCTCGGTATCTGGGTCAATACAGAATCGCGGGAGTTCGTCGAAGTGCCGGCCTATCTCGCGGTCTCGACCAACCGCCCGCCGGCCAATATCGGTGCCACCGATTTCCTTCGGCGGCTTCGCATCGGTCTGGTCAACAATTTGCTCACGCAACGGATCGGCGCCGACGTCGCCGACGTGCACGCGCAGGATCCGTTCCGCGCCGGATTCATCCGCGTGAAGACTACGGAAGGATTGTTCCGCGAGGAGCCGAACGGCGTCACTTATCTCGGCAACAGCCTGTTCCGCACCTCGGTGCCGATTCCCGGCACGGCGCCGACCGGCACCTACGAAGTGGAGACGCTCTTGATCGCGGCGGGCGCGCTGGTCAATCGCGAGACGACGGCGATCGAAGTCGTGAAAGTGGGATTTGAGGCGGTGATCGCTCAGGCCGCCCGCGACCAGCGGCTGGACTACGGCCTGGGTACGGCGCTGCTCGCGCTTCTGACCGGCCTGTTCGCGAGCCTGGTGTTCCGCCGCGACTGAGCGCCGCGCCGCGAAAGCACCGCCAAGAGCCCCGCGACCGGCTTGCCCTTTTCCGTGCGTGTCGATGCGCGCTCGAGCACAGCGACGTCGAGGCGCGCCGCCTTGGCGGCCTCGCGCACGTGTTTCTCGCCGTGGGCGAAGCGCAGCGCTTCATGCAAAACGACGCCGCCGCCGCGGTGGGTCTCAATGGTGAAAGCCACCAGGCCACCGGGCGCGAGCCGTTCGCGGACCGCCGCGAGCACAGGATGCAGGTCTTCGAGATAGGCAAATACGTCGGCCGCGAGCACGAGGTCGAAATCGCCCTCTTCTTCGTCGAGGAACTCGATGAGGTCGCCGACCGCGACGCGATCGTAGATTTCCTTGGCCTGAGCATGGGTGATCATGCCGGGCGAAAGATCGACGCCGACGAGATCGCTGGCCAAGCCGCGGATCTCCGCTCCCATCAGGCCGGTGCCACAGCCCAGATCCAGCACCCGCAGGAACCGCGCCGGCTTCTTGCGCGCCTTGGCGGTCCGCTCGACCGCCTCGCGCAGCATCTGCGGACCGCGATAGGAGAGTGTTTGCAGGAGATCGTTCTCGAAGCGCGCCGCATTCTGGTTGAACAGCGTGCGCACATAGGCCGGTGGCATGCCTTCGGGCTTGCGCTTCTCCAGCCGCGCGAGCCTGAGGCTCGCGCCCAGCTTGTCTTCCGGATCGAGCGTCACCACGCGTCGATAAGCGCCGATCGCTTCGTCGCGTTCGCCGGTGCGCTCGAGCACCTCGCCGAGCATGAACCACGCGGCGAGAAAGCCCGGCGCTGTTTCGATTGTTTCACGCAGAAGGTCGATCGTGCTCGCGGTGTCGCCGCGCGCGAGCAGACCGCGCGCCCAGTCAACGCGGCGGTCGAGCGAGAAATCGCCGGAGGAAAGTGAAAGAGAAGCGTTCGCCAACATTTTCAACATCATCCAGTAGTTTGCATTGATCGTTCGGTCAAGGGTCGCTTGACATTTTCTTGCGCACTGTCAGATGTGCACGCGAATCGAAAAATTCAAGGTGAGCACACAATGAATCGATTTTTTGGCGGATCGCCGCTCGGAGTGATCGTTCGACTCATTCTTTTGTCGATTGTGATCGGCGTGTTGCTCGCGGCACTCGGAGTCGATCCGTGGAACATCTGGCGCAGCCTCGAGTCGCTCGTGCGCCGCGTCTTCAACATGGGCTTCGAAGCGATCGAGTGGGTGTGGCGCTACTTCGTGCTCGGGGCCGTGATCGTGATTCCGATCTGGCTGATCATGCGGCTCATCCGCACCGGCCGCGGAAAGACTTGAACCTCACTCCGGCCACGGCGCGCGCACGATCTCACGTGCGTCGGCGCCCACGATCTCCGTGATCTTCTCGATTTTTTCACGCTCGAGCCGTTGCACCAGCCCGCGCTTGATCGTTGCGACCAGAGAAAATCCTTTATAAATCAAGGCGGTATAGAGCTGCACGAGCGCGGCGCCCGCGTGCATTTTCTGCCACGCCGCTTCAGTCGAATCGATTCCGCCGACACCGATGAGCGGAAACGCGCCTTCGGCGCGCAGAAAAGTTTCGGCCAGCATCCGCGTCGAGAGCGAGAACAACGGCCGGCCCGAGAGGCCGCCCTCTTCGCGCGCGGCGCGATGGCGCAACGACCGCGGGCGCGCGATCGTGGTGTTGGCGATAATGATTCCGTCGATGCCGCGCTTGCGCGCAACCGCCACCACTCCGTCGAGCTCGGGCAGCGAAAGATCGGGCGCGATCTTCAGAAGCACCGGCTTTTTTCCGACGCGTGCAGCCGCCCGCTCGCGCGCCTCCATGACGCGCACGACCAGATCGTCGAGCGCCGCCCCGAATTGCAGATCGCGCAGCCCCGGCGTGTTCGGTGAGGAAACGTTAACCGTGAGGTAATCTGCCGCCGCGGCGAAGGTCTCGATGCCTTCGACATAGTCGGCGGCGCGATCAAGTGATTCGCGATTCGCCCCCACATTGACGCCCAAGATGCCAAAAAGCCCGCCGGCACCGCTGCGCGCTCGTGCTGTCAAACGATTGTGCGCTGCAGCAAAGCCGCCGTTGTTGAAGCCGAGGCGATTGATAACCGCTTCATCGGCGACCAGGCGAAAGACGCGCGGGCGCGGATTGCCCGGCTGCGCCTTTGGCGTCAGCGTTCCCACCTCGACGAAGCCGAAGCCGATTTTCAAAGCCGCATCCGGCACTTCCGCATCCTTGTCGAAGCCGGCGGCAAGTCCCACAGGATTGGAGAATATGAGACCGAACGCCTCGACCTTGAGCCGTGGATCGTCGGCGAGAGATGGCGGCAGGGGCAGCGTTTTCAGCGCCAGGAGCGCAAGCCGGTGCGCATCCTCGGCGTCCAGCAACCGTGCGAAGGAAAGCCCCAAGTCTAGAAGTGGGATCAAGAGCGATTCCCCCCGGGCAACGGGTCAAAAGTCGGGCGTTTCAGTCCCGCGCGGTCGATGGCCGCCTGCCTGCTCATGATCTCGGCGCGACGCTATCGGCGGCGCCCCTTGGCTGCAAGCGGGTCCGCCTGCACCTATCACGGGAAATTTATGTGAATACCCCCGATGATGGCTAGACGAAGTCCTTCTGGGTGATTATTCCTACTATGACACGATCTTCATCGAGCGGCGGAGCCCCAATTGGCCAATCTTTCCCATCCACGCGTCTGGGCCGCAATCGACCGGCTGGCTGAGCGCTACGGCTTTTCGGCTTCGGGGCTGGCCAAGAAGGCCGGACTCGACCCGACTTCTTTCAACCGCTCCAAGCGCCTCGGCCCCGACGGCCGTCCGCGCTGGCCCTCGACCGAATCGATCGCAAAAATCCTGCACGTGACCGGCGCCAGCGTCGAGGAATACATCGCGCTGCTCGACGCCAAGTCCTCCAAACGCGCGCCGCGGCCCTTGCCGCTCATCGGCTTCGCCGAGGCCGGCGCCGGCGGCTATTTCGACGACGGCGGCTTCCCGGTCGGCTCCGGCTGGGACGCGGTTCCGTTCCCGAGTATCGACGACGAGCATGCCTATGCGCTCGAAGTCTCCGGCGACTCCATGGAGCCGCTCTATCGCGACGGCGACGTCCTCTTGATCTCGCCGGGCGCGACCGTGCGCAAAGGCGACCGCGTTGTCGTGAAAACCAAAGACGGCGAGGTCCTGGCCAAGGAGCTGAAGCGCAAATCGGCGAAATCGATCGAGCTGCGCTCGCTCAATCCCTCGCACCGGGATCGCGTGTTGCCGGCCTCCGAAGTGGACTGGATCGCCCGCATCCTGTGGGCGAGTCAGTAAACCCGATACGCGATCCTTCCTATCTTCGTCATCCTGAGGTGCCCGCGCTACGCGCGGGCCTCGAAGGATGATGGCAATGATGTGAGACGCGTCACCCTTCGAGGCTCGCGGGCTTTGCCCGCTCGCTCCTCAGGATGACGCTAGGCCGAGCGCGCCAGCGCCCCGTCGATCATCCCGACCGTGTTCTCGACACCGTAGACGGCGACGAAGGAGCCGAAGCGCGGCCCCTTCTCCTGTCCCAACAGCACCTGATAGAGCATATTGAACCATTCGAGCGACACGCCCGGCTTGCCGTCCTTGGTCTTGCCCTTGCCGCTGGTGTCGAGGAACGGCGGCCGCCGCCCGATCTCGTACACCACGTCCTGGATCTGCTCGGCGGTGGCGCTTACGGGTAGCTGCGAGAGCGCGTCGCGCAGCGCCGTCAATGCCTCGCGTTCCAGCGCGGTCGGCTGGCGGAATTTCTTCGCCGGCAGCACGAAATCGCGGAAATAGTGGATCGCATATTCCACGTTCGCCTTGAGCTTCGGGTGCGTTTGCGGCGTCACGTCCGGCCGGTAGCGCTTGATGAAGCCCCAGAGCGTCTCGGCGTTCTCCGCGTTCGAGGATGAAACCAGCGTGAGCAGCATGGAGAACGGCGTCGGGATTTCCGACGGCGGCGGATTGCCCGAATGGATGTGCCACACCGGGTTGCCGAGGCGCTGCTTCCAGTCTTGCTTCGGATAGGCGTCGAGGAACTGCTGATACTCGTCCATGTGGCGCGGGATGACGTCGAAGTAGAGCCGCTTGGCGGCCCTGGGCTCGCGATACATGAAGAGCGAAAGGCTCTCCGGGCTCGCATAGCGCAACCATTCCTCGATCGTGATGCCGTTGCCCTTGGACTTCGAGATTTTCTGCCCCTTCTCGTCGAGAAAGAGCTCGTAATTGAAGCCCTCCGGCGGCTCGGCGCCGAGCGCGCGCGCGATCTGGCCCGAGAGCTTCACCGAATCGATCAGGTCCTTGCCCGCCATCTCGTAGTCGACCCCGAACGCGACCCAGCGCATGGCCCAATCCGGCTTCCATTGCAGCTTGCAACGCCCGCCGGTGACCGGGCTTTCCATGCGCTCCTTGGTGTCGGGGTCCTCGTAGACCACCGTACCGCGCTTCTTGTCGTGCTCCAGGATCGGCACCTGCAGCACCGCGCCGGTGCGCGGCGAGACCGGCAGGAACGGCGAATAGGTCGCCGCCCGCTCCTCGCGCAAGCTCGGCAGCATGATCTCCATCACTTGTTCGTAGCGATCGAGCACAAGCAAGAGCGTCGGGTCGAAGCGGCCGGCGGCGTAGCAGGCGGTCGACGACCAGAATTCGTACTCGAACCCGAACTGGTCGAGGAATGCGCGCAGCCGCGCATTATTGTGCTCGCCGAAGCTCGGGTGCGTGCCGAACGGATCGGGCACGCGTGTCAGCGGCTGCCCCAGATACTTCGCGAGCATGTCCTTCTGCGGCACGTTGTCGGGCACCTTGCGGAGCCCGTCCATGTCGTCGGAGAAACAGACCAGCCGGGTCTTGATCTTGTCCTCGGTGAGCACGCGGAAGGCGTGGCGGACCATGCTGGTGCGCGCGACCTCGCCGAACGTGCCGATATGCGGCAGGCCCGACGGGCCGTAGCCGGTCTCGAACAGCACCTCGTCCTTGGGCCGCTTCTTCAAGCGCAGGACGAGCTTGCGTGCCTCCTCGAACGGCCAGGCGTTCGACTGTTCTGCGAATTCGCGCAACGTGTTCGCGACTTCCGCGGCCGGCGCCGCCATCGTCTTCTCCTTGGACTGCTTCAGTAAAAGCCGACCGGGAAATAGCGCAAATAGAGGTCGGTGTAGACGCCTTTTTCCCATACCCGGAACAGCGCGTAGTCGAGCGCGCGTTTGAGTGCGTCGTTGCCCTTCTTCACCGCGATACCGACGCCCTCGCCGAAATAGCGGCTCTCGGTGAAGGGTCCGCCGCGGAACGCGCAGCAGTTCGCCGAATCGCGCCCGTTCAGCCAGAAGGCGAGCGCGATGCCGTCGCCGAACACCAGATCGACCTCGCCGCGCTTCAGCGCCGCGAGCGCATTCTCGAAGTGGGCCTGCGGCTGGATCGCGGCTTCGGCGAAGAAAGCGCGCAAGTAAACATCGTGCGCCGTGCCGGCCACCACCGCCACCCGTTTGCCGGCGACCGTCTCCGGCGTCGCGTCCTTGAGGTCGAGGTCCTTGCGCGCAATGAAGCGCGCGGGCGAGCGGTAGTAGCGTTCGGTGAAGTCGAGGCGCTTGCGCGTCTCGGGATTGATCGCGAGCGAAGCGATGATCGCGTCGCCTTTTCCCTCGTCCATCGCCTCCAGAAGCGTATCGAAGCGGCGCACCTGGATCGTGCATTGAATGGCAAGCTCCGCGCAGATCGCGCGCGCCAGATCGACGTTGAAGCCGATCGGCTGGCCGTCCGGCCCCTTGAAGTTGAACGGCGGATAATCCTCCTCGGTGAAGAAGCGGA
>JAYUHJ010000398.1:0-8533 GCA_043767065.1 Hyphomicrobiales bacterium
TCGCCAAAGGTGGTGACGCGGAAGAGATGGCCGAACGTGTTGTGGGACATGGCGGCGTGGTTGTACGAGCGGGCCGCGCGGGGGTCAAACCAAGCTCGGTGGATGGTTTATTCGGCGGCCTGCACGCGCGGCCGATAACGCGTGGGCGAAGCGACCGGCGGGCGCGGCACGATCGGCGGCTTGGCATTGAGCTTGTCGACCTGGAAACCGGCGACGCGCTTGTAGTTGGCGGCGACGTCCTCGAGTTCTTGCTTGGTCAGCACTTCGGTGACGACATTGAAGCCGCTGGGGGCGCGGTCCTCGACCATTTGCATGACCTGCTCGGGGCCATTGCCGCGATTGAGCAGCACGAGGTCCGTGGTCGCTGGCCGGCGTTCAGCCTCATAGGCCAGCAGCGCGGCCTCGGTCTCGCCCTTGTCCAGGATTTCGCGCGCCAGCACGCGCGCGTCGAGGATCGCCTGCGAGGCGCCGTTCGAGCCGATCGGATACATCGGGTGCGCCGCGTCGCCCAACAGCGTCACCCGCCCGTGCGTCCAGCGCTCCAGCGGATTGCGGTCGACGACCGGGAACTCGAACACGTATTCGGCGTTGCGGATCAGGCCCGGCACGTCGAGCCAGTCGAACTTCCAGTCCTCGAACCTGGGCAGGAACTCTTCGAGCTTGCCCGGCCGGTTATAGTCCTCGCGCCGCCATTGATACTCGGGGCTGAATTCGCGCTCGGCGATCCAGTTGATCATCGGCCGGCCGCGCTCCGACGCGCTTTTCGAGATCGGATAGCAGACGAATTTCAGCGACTGGTAGCCGGCCATGATCATGGTCCGGCCGGTGAGATATGGTTCGCCGACCGTGACCCCGCGCCAAAGAATGCGGCCGTTCCACAGCGGCGGGCCTTCGTTCGGATGAAAATGTGCGCGGATCGAAGAATGAATGCCGTCGGCCGCGATCAGAAGCGCGCCGTCGTGCTCGCCCAGAGTCTTGCCGCTGTCTTTGTCGATGAAGCGTGCGCGAACGCCCGACCCGGTTTCCTTCCAGTCGGCGATGTGGTGGCCGGTGAGCACGCAGTCCGGGCCGAGCCGCTCTTTCACGGCTTCCAGCAGGATCATCTGCAGCTCGCCGCGATGGATCGAGAACTGCGGCCACTTGTAGCCGGCGTCCAGCCCGCGCGGCTCCGACCAGATTTGTTTGCCGTGCTTGGAGAAGTAGGCCAGTTCCTTGGTGCGGATCGAGGTCGTGTCGAGCGCGTCCTCGAGCCCGAGCTCGACCAGCTCACGCACCGCATGCGGCAGCACGTTGATGCCAACGCCGAGCGACTTGAGCTCGCGCACCGACTCGAAAACCCGACAGGGCACGCCGATCTGATGCAGGCTCAAGGCGAGCGTCAGGCCGCCCATGCCGGCGCCAGCGATCAGAACGGTCATCTACGCAACTCCCCCCGGCGCGTTCAGCGGCCCGCCACCGCGATCGTGTGTTGTCTCATTCGTCGTTCTTTACGCGCGTCATATCCGGCGCGTCTGGGTTTTTCATGCCGACGATGTGATAGCCGGCATCGACGTGATGGATCTCCCCGCTCACCGCCCGCCCGAGATCGGAGAGCAGATAGACGGCGGCACCGCCGACTTCCTCGATCGTCACCGTGCGCCGCAGCGGCGAGTTGAGTTCGTTCCACTTCAAAATATAGCGGAAGTCGCCGATGCCGGAAGCCGCCAGCGTCTTGATCGGCCCGGCGGAAATGGCGTTCACCCGGATATTCTTCGGGCCGAGATCGGCCGCCAAATACCGTACGCTGGCCTCGAGCGCGGCCTTGGCCACGCCCATGACGTTGTAGTGCGGCATCCATTTCTCGGCGCCGTAATAGGTGAGCGTGAGCATGGCGCCGCCGTTCGGCATGCGCTTCTCCGCGCGCTGCGCGACCGCGGTGAACGAGTAGCAGGAGATCGACATCGTCTTGTTGAAGTTGTCGGCGCTGGTATCGACGTAACGGCCGGTGAGCTCTTCCTTGTCGGAGAAGGCGACCGCGTGGACGACGAAATCGAGCGTGCCGAGCGCGCGGTCGGTTTCCGCGAACACCGCATCGATGGTGGCGGGATCGGTCACGTCGCAGTGGCCCACGACTTTGGCGCCGATCTCGGCCGCGAGCGGCTCGACCCGCTTCTTCAGCGCATCGCCCTGATAGGTGAGCGCAAGTGACGCACCTTGATCGGCGCAGGCCTTGGCGATGCCCCAGGCGAGCGAACGGTTATTGGCGACCCCGAAGATCAAGCCGCGCTTACCCTGCATGAGGCCGCTTGCCATGGGTCGTTCCGCCGAGGTCGGGAGCCGGGGGACCCTATCGCACGCGACCCTTTATGCAGCAAGCGGCTGGAATAATCCGGGCACCCCTCGCGTTCTCATTGGCGAGGTATCACAATGGATGCGCCGATAATGTTCGGAGTGCGCCATGTCTGCAGTCCGTCGTGGCCTCGAGTCCCTGATCCCCGCCCTCCGGCGGTTCGCACGGGCGTTGGCGCGCGATTCCGAAACCGCCGACGATCTCGTGCAGGACACGCTGGTGCGGGCGCTCAGGGGCGAGCATCTGTTTCACGGCGGCGACCTGCGCACATGGACGTTCACCATTCTTCTGAATCTCGATCGCAATCGCCGGCGCGGTCTCGCGCGCAAGCCGTTCCTCGCCGTGATCGAGGACATCGATCCGGCCGGCCCGCCGGGCACCGACGGCACCGGCCGCGATATCGAGCGCGGTCTTGTCCTGTTGCCGCAGGAGCAGCGGGAAGTCTTGTTGCTCGTGGCGCTCGAAGGACTGAGTTACCGCGAGGCCGCCGAAGTGCAGGGTGTGCCGATCGGCACCGTGATGTCGCGCCTGTCGCGCGCGCGCACCGCCTTGCGCACGCATCTGGAGGGCGAGCGGCCGCGGCTGCGTCAGGTGAAATGACATTTTGGTTTCGATTGGGCTGGGAATGACCGACCGCGACGCGCCCATTACCGAGGACGAACTGCACGCCTACGTGGACGGCGCGCTGCCGGCCGACCGCATCGCCGCGGTCGAGGCTCGGCTGGCGTCCGATCCCGAGGCGGCGAGCCGGGTTGCCGCGTGGCGCGCGCAGGCGACTTCGATCCGCGCCAAGTGGGAGCGCGTGGTCGAGGAACCGATGCCGGACCGGTTGCGTCTCGAGCACATCGTGCTGCGTGCAAGCGGAACCTGGCGCAAGATCGCAGCCGCCGCAGCCGTCGCATTCATCGTCGGCGGCGCCGCCGGCTGGTACGGGCACGAATATTCCGGCTTCGGCCGTAACGAGCAGATCGCGCGCGCCATCGCCGACGCGGCGATCGAAGCGCATCGCCTTTACATCAACGAAGTCCGCCATCCGGTCGAGGTGCGCGCGAACGAGGAACATCTCCTGCGCTGGCTCTCGCGCCGAGTGGGCTCGCCGGTACACGCGCCCGATCTCGCGCCCGAAGGATTGAAGCTGATGGGCGGGCGGCTATTGCCCGGCCGGCAAAGCCCAACTGCTCTCATCATGTATGAAGGCTCCGGTGGCGAGCGCGTGACGATCACCTGCACGCGCGCCGCGAGCGAGGGCGCGACGGCGTTCCATTGGAAGGCGGCGGGCGAAATCGGCGCGCTCGCTTGGGTCGAAGGCGGGCTTGCGTTCGTGGTGGCCGGGCCGGCCGAGCGCGAACGGCTCGATCGCGTCGCTCGGCGTGTCTACGAAGCCTACGAGACTGCCGCGAACGAACGGCGCTAATAAGCCCGGCTACTTCGTCTCGCGACGGCGGCGCATGAGTGCCTCGAGTTCCTCGTCGCGCTCATCCGGCAGCGCGAGTTGCACGGCGACCAGAAGATCGCCGTGACCGCCGCTCTTGTTCGGCAGCCCCTTGCCCTTGAGCCGGAACACGCGGCCGCTCGAAGTCCCGGGCGGGATTTTCAGCTCCACTTCGCCGTCCAGCGTCGGCACGCGCACGCTGGCGCCGAGCACCGCGTCGGCGAGCGGAATCGCGATCAAGGTCCGCAAATCGAAGCCGTCGGGCCGCAGTAGCGGGTGCGGCACAATGGTGATCGTGATCAGCGCGTCGCCCGGCTCCGCGCGCGGTCCGCTCAAGCCCTGGCCGCGCAGGCGAATGGTCTGACCGCTGGCAATACCCGCCGGAATCTTGACGTCGACTTCCTTGCCGGTCGGAAGCCGCACGCGCTTCGACGTGCCGTGCGCGGTTTCGGCGAGCGTGATCGAGGCCGATGCGACGACGTCCGTGCCGCGTGGCGGCGGTCCCGGCTCGAAATTCTCAAAATGCGTCGCGCCGCCTCGATTGCCGAAGGAGCCGAAAATATCGCCGATGATGTCTTCGAACCCGCCGCCGCGCGGCCCTCCGCCGCGCGAAGTCGAGCGGCGGAAGCCGCCGGGGCCGTGGGTGAATGTCTCGAAGATCGTGTCGCCGCCGCGGAAGCCGGGATGTTGACCGGCGCCCGCGCGCGGGTCGAAGCCGGGATGGCCGGTGAAGCGCGGCTTGCCCTCCGCGTCGATCTCGCCGCGGTCGAACGCCTTGCGTTTTTCCTCGTCGCCGAGAATCTCGTAGGCGGAATTGATCTCGGAAAAGCGCGTGGCCGCCTTCGGGTCGCTCTTGTTGGCGTCCGGGTGCAGTTTTTTGGCGAGCCGCCGGAAGGACTTCTTGATGTCGGCTTCGCTCGCGCCGCGGGCCACGCCGAGGACTTCGTAGGGGTTGCGCGCCAAAGGAAACTCCACGCCGGCGACTCAGGGCCGCCTGCCGGGCATCTATGTGGGATCAATTGGTGGCAGGCGCAACGCGCCGGTCAAGACTTCTGCAACGGCCGGGTCGATTGCACGTCCCATTGGCCGCGGTGGGTACGGCAGGCCGTGCCTTCGTACCAGTTCTCGCGTTCGGTCTTGAAATGGCTGACCATGAAATTCCGGCAGTTGAATCCGTCCTGCACGAAGGCGGCGGAAACCGGCGACACGGTTCCGCGCGAGCTCGTGGTCGGGTTCTGCCAAGGGACGCTGGCGCCGTCTTCCTTGCGGGCGAGCGCCTCGCGCAGCGCGGCCATGGCGACGGTCCAGTCGGCATTGGTCATTTCACGGCTGGCGGCCGGGTGCTGCATCGAGAGCGAGCCGGTGATCTCGTCCTTGTCGGCCGGCTTTTCCGCCTGCATCCCGGGGATGAGCGAGGAGAGCGGGAACGACATGCTGCAGCCGCCTGTCGCAAGGCCGGCGATGAGCAGGATCAAAAAGCCCGAGCCGCGAAATGGCCGAGCGTAACCCGAACCATGATATGAAGGGCCGGGATCGATAGCCCCTCGCGGGGTGCACGCTTTGACGCACACTGGCGCACGCTCCTGAAACGGGTCGAGTACGCGATGGAACACCCTGTAGGGTTAACTTTTGGTGACTTTGTGGAGGCCGATGAGCCTTTTGGGCTTTTCGACGCCTGGTTCAAGGCAGCCCGGGCGAAGGAGCCGCGCGATCCCGACGCAGCCGCACTCGCTACGATCGATTCCGCAGGCCTGCCGAACGTGCGCATGGTGCTGATTAAGGCGGCCGATCCGCGCGGCTTTGTCTTCTACACGAACTCCGAAAGCGTGAAGGGCGCCGAGCTCAAGGCCCGGCCCAAGGCCGCGCTCGTGCTGCATTGGAAATCGCTTGGCCGGCAGGTGCGGGTGCGTGGAAATGTCGAGCCCGCGAGCCCGGCGGAATCCGACTCTTATTTCGCGGCGCGGCCGCGCGAAGCGCAGATCGGCGCCTGGGCAAGCCAGCAATCGCGTTCGCTCGAGAGCCGCGCCGCGCTCGAGCAGGAAGCGGGACGTATCGCCAAGAAATTCGAGGGCGGTCCGATTCCGCGGCCGCCGCACTGGCATGGGTTCCGCATCGTGCCTCTCGCCATCGAGTTCTGGGCCGAGGGCCTGCATCGGCTGCACGACCGGCTCGTGTTCACGCGCGCCGCGCCGGACGTGAAGTGGCAGCGCACGCGGCTCTATCCGTGAACGCAGCCAAGGTGCAGAGTCGAAAGATGCCGTCGAAATCCGACCAGCCCCGCCGCACGCTGCTGCTGACCGGTGCCAGCCGCGGCATCGGCCACGCCACGGTCAAGCGCTTCTCGAGCGCCGGCTGGCGCGTGATCACCTGCTCGCGCCACGCCTTCCCGGAGGAGTGTCCCTGGGAGGCCGGGCCCGAGGATCATATTCAAGTCGATCTTGCGGACCAAAAGGCGACGCTCGCGGCGATCTCCGAAATCAAAAATCGCCTCGAGCACGGCGAGCTGCACGCGCTGGTCAATAATGCCGGCATTTCCCCGAAGGGTGCAGGCGGCACGCGACTCGGCGCGATCGATACCGGCGTCGACGACTGGCAGCACGTCTTCCGGGTGAATTTCTTCGCGCCGATCATGCTCGCCCGCGGGCTGGTGAACGAACTGAAGCGCGCCCAGGGCGCGGTGGTGAACGTGACTTCGATCGCGGGCTCCCGCGTGCATCCGTTTGCGGGAGCCGCCTATGCCACCTCGAAGGCGGCGCTTGCCGCGCTCACGCGCGAGATGGCAGTGGATTTCGGCCCGCTCGGCATCCGCGTGAATTCGATCGCGCCGGGCGAGATCGATACCTCGATCCTGTCGCCCGGCACCGACAAGCTTCTGGGTTCGATCCCGATGAAACGCCTCGGCACGCCCGACGAGGTGGCCAAGATCATCTACGTGCTGTGCACCGAAACGGCGTCGTACCTGAACGGCGCCGAGATCCATATCGACGGCGGGCAGTACGTGTGAAACGTCCTTTCCCCTCTCCCTTGCGGGGAGAGGGTGGCGAGCCCGCCGTAGCGCGAAGCGCGAAGGCGTGGCGAGCCGGGTGAGGGGTCTGTGAGTCAGATACCCCTCACCCGCCCTCGCTTCGCTCGGGCACCCTCTCCCCCAAGGGGAGAGGGAAATTTGCTCGCTCTTGCCGGATTCAATTTTCAAACAGTCTCCTCCGTTCTCGCGAGCGGAATCCGCTCCGAGGCTTGGTTTGGTTCCCTCGCCCGCGAGCAAGGGGGATGGAGCGCCGCTTGGCGCTGCATCTTATTTTGCGCCCCTTGCGGGGCGCGGTGCCCGGAACCGCCGGGCACTCGCCTTACGGCGCTCCACCGCGGCGATTTCTCGGCTCGGGCCGCGCTTTTCGTGAGGCGATCGCTTGTGATCGCCTTTCCGTCAGCGAGCTCCTCGCACCGGCCCTTAGTGGCCGGGGGCGGGGTCCCGGGCCGTCCCGAGTGCGCGGCTGCGAACCGCGCCCGCAGGCGCCACATCCCCGCTCCATCTCCGAGACGCCTCTAGAAGACGCCCCTCACGAGCGGGGACGCGAGGAATATAGTCCATGTTTGGGGAGTGCGGATAGAGGGTCACGCGATTGTGATTACAGTCCTAGAAGGGCTTGAATCCTGGTCTCGCAGGCGCACCCGCGCTCGGCACCTAGCAGGGAATTTATCTGCTGAAGCACCGTCGCGCGCCGCATGGGCGAAAGGTGGTACTGCATTTGGTGGGAGAGTAGGGGTTTGGGCCAGGATTTGTTTTTAGATTAGGTAATGATTTCAATGAGCGTAGATCGCGCGAAGTGTAACCCGTGTAGCGTCGCGGTGTCTTTGTGCCAATCTAATGCCGTAACGAGAGAGGAAACACTCATGCCTTTCGGCATCCTCAGGCGCATACAGCAAAAGCGCACCATCAAGAACTGGCGCAATTCTGCGATCGGACAGGAGCTTGACCGCCACACGAAATATTTTCTGAGCAACAAGACGATCCTTGGCAGTTTGTCCAGCGAGACACTCAAAGGACTGGCTGCTGAATTTTACAGGCGCGTCTTCAGTATTCCAGAAGCCGAGAATCCGTTTCTCAAATACCGCGAAGAACTATGTGCCGCAGCATTGGAATTCGCGAAATTCCAGGTCCTTTGTCTGAAACCCGATGAGAAGCAGGAGGCGTTCTACTCAAATTGTCCGTACATCTCTGCGGAGCTGTATCGTCGAATTCGCGATTGCGCGAAGCATAACAAAGAATTAGGTGAAATACTTTGGAAAAATGAGAATGAGACCGACGATAAGCTAATCGGCTACGCCAACGCTAAGTCAGCGCTTTATCTGTACCATTTAAACGGCCTGAACTTGATACGAGCCGAATTCGGCGACATGGACTTGAAGAAGGATTGGTTTCGCCCGTTTGTCACGTCAATGCTTATTTGGGAAGAGCACAGTTATCGAGAGAAGGTCAGCCTACCAAGTCTTCTCCCGGGCGGCATGGTCGATGCGCTCATGCACAGCACGTTCGTAAACCAAGTGGTTCGCGGTGAGAAAAATCCGTTATTCGGCTGGGAAAAACACTACGGGCTTGTGCACAGCGAAGTCACCCAATAGCGCACATTTTCGAGTTTACGATAGTTGCGATCTCTCGGCTAGCGTCGCGGTGCTTAGCAACATGGTCCTATTTTAGTTTTGATGACTAACCTCGCGGACGCGGATTATCACGCCATCGTACATGCTGTTGTCCTCGTTGCCGGGAAATTCGACGT
>JAYUHJ010000399.1:0-8524 GCA_043767065.1 Hyphomicrobiales bacterium
GCGCCCGATCCGCAAGTCGGAGGCCGACGACTGCAAGAAGAACGGCATCGAATATATCGAGCTGCCAGTCGCGCTCGATGCGCTGGCGGTCATGGTCAATCCGAAGAATACGTGGGTCGATTATCTGACGGTCGCTGAACTGAAGAAAATGTGGGAGCCCGAGGCCCAGGGTAAGATCACCAACTGGAACCAAATCCGTCCGAGCTTCCCCAACGCACCGCTGAAGCTGTTCGGTCCCGGCGTCGATTCGGGCACCTACGACTATTTCACCGCCGCGACCGTGGGCAAGGAGCACTCCAGCCGCGGCGACTTCACCGCTTCCGAGGACGACAACGTGCTGGTGCAGGGCATCGGCGGCGACGTCAATGCAGTCGGCTTCTTCGGGCTCGCCTATTACATCGAGAACAAGGCCAAGCTGAAGGCGGTGCCGATCAAGCTGAACGACACGGCCAAAGCGGTTCTGCCCGCGGTCGAGACCGCCAAGGACGGCACCTACCAGCCGCTGTCGCGGCCGATCTTCATCTATGTGAGCAAGAAGTCGCTCGATACCCGGCCCGAGGTCGCCAAGTTCGTCGATTTCTACATGGACCCGAAGCACGCGACCAAGCTCGTGGCCGAGGTCGGCTACGTGCCCCTGCCGTTGGAAGCGCTCGCCCAGTTCAAGGAGCGCGTGACCAAGCGCATGGTCGGCACCGGTTTCACCGGCTCCAAGACCGGCGTCTCGGTCGAAGAACTGATCAAGGAGAAGCTGGTCTATTGATGTAGCGTAACGTTGCGTCCGCGGAGGGCGGCCGTCACCGCCCTCCGCCATCAAAACGAAGAACAGAGCCAGGCGCCGGAAGTCCGGATCGCCGGCCACTTGCAGGGGATCGAATGGCAGCGGGAACCAGCACCCGGACCCTCGCCGAAGACGGCAGGATCGGCGGCCGTTTTGCGATCGACCCCGGCTTCCTGAAGCGCCGTCGCGCCGTCGCCTTCATCATGCGGGGCGTGCTGTTCGCCGCAGCCGCGCTGTCGGTGCTGGTTACGGCCGGTATCGTTTACGTGCTGCTCAGCGAGAGCGTGAGATTCTTCGCCGAAGTCTCGATCATCGATTTCTTCACAGACACCCAGTGGACGCCGGTGTTCGAGAACCCACGCTTCGGCATCATCACGCTGATCTCAGGCACGCTGATGAGCAGCCTGATCGCGCTCGCGGTCGCGATGCCGCTCGGAACCATCCTGGCGATCTATCTTTCGGAATACGCCAATTCGAAAGTGCGCGAGATCATCAAGCCGTTTCTAGAGCTGCTCGCCGGCGTTCCTACCGTCGCCTTCGGTTATTTCGCGCTTCTGTTCGCGACTCCACTCTTTCAAATATTTCTCCCCAATCTGTCCACCTTCAACTTGCTCGTGCCGGGGATCGTCATGGGGATCATGATCCTCCCCTACATCGTCTCGGTGAGCGAGGACGCGATGCGCGCGGTGCCCTCGACCTTACGCGAGGGGGCCTATGCGCTCGGCTTCAGCAAGCTGCAGACCGCGTTGCGCGTGATCATCCCCGGCGCTTTCTCGGGCGTGACCGCGGCCTACATCCTCGGCATGTCGCGCGCCGTGGGCGAAACCATGGTGGTCGCGATCGCCGCCGGCCAGCAAGCCAAGATCGCCTGGAATCCGCTCGAGGGAGCGGCCACGATCACCGCCTATATCGTGCAGATCAGCCTCGGCGATCTGCCGCACGGCTCGATCGCGTATCTCACGATTTTCGCAGCCGGCCTCACGCTCTTTCTGATGACGCTGGTGTTCAACATCGTGGCGTTCTGGCTGCGGCGCAAATACCGGGAGGTCTATTGATGATCGCCCCGCAGACACTGCGCGGCGCCGAAACGGCGCTGCCGAAGATCGACGATCAGGCGTTGATCCGGCACGCCAAGCGCTCCGACGGCCGCTTCGCGGTGATCGGAATCGCGGTGCTGCTCATCTCGATGACCGTGCTGTTGTCGATGATCATCGATTTCATGGTCGATGGACTGGCGCGCATCGATCTCGCCTTCCTCACCAATTATCCCTCACGCCGGCCGGAACAGGCCGGAATCCTGTCGGCCTGGGTCGGCAGCACGCTCGTGATGGTGACGACGGCCCTCCTTGCGGTGCCGCTCGGCGTCGCGGCCGGCGTTTATCTCGAGGAATATGCCGGCAAGAATCTCTTGAGCGACATCATCGAGATCAACGTCATGAATTTGGCGGGCGTGCCCTCGATCATCTACGGGCTCTTGGCGCTCGGCCTGTTCGTGCAGACCTTCCGGCTCGGCCAGACCATTCTGGTCGCGGGCATGACGCTGGCGCTCCTGATCCTGCCGATCATCATCGTCGCGACCCGCGAGGCGATCCGTTCGATCCCGCTCGAGACCCGCGAGGCCGCCTATGGGCTCGGCGCCGACAAGTGGCAAACGATCTGGATGTATCTGTTGCCGGCCGCGCGGCCGGGAATTCTCACCGGCGCCATCGTCGGCATGTCGCGGGCGATCGGCGAGACCGCGCCGATCATCACCATCGGGGCACTCACCTTCATCGCCTTCCTGCCGCCGGCGCCTGTCAGTCTCGAGTTCCCCTTCATCAACTTCCAATGGCTCAACTCGCCGTTCACCGTGATGCCGATCCAGATGTTCAACTGGATCTCGCGGCCGCAGGCGGGTTTCCACATTAACGCCGCGGCGACCGGCTTGATCCTGCTCGTCATGACTCTACTTATGAATGGAATCGCGATATGGCTCCGCTACAAGATCCGCGCGAAGACCTGAACGGGAGCTCCGGGTCGCATCCGGAGCCGGCACGGGAACTTGCTATAGTGGACGGCGGCGCGCGCGATTCCGCCGCGCTTCGACCGCACCATTTGGAGACGCCGGTGCCGCTAGCCAAGCACCAAGCGCAAGAAGCCGCCGCAGCCGAGCTGCCGCGCCGCGCCGAAGTGCGAAACCTGAGCTTCTACTACGGCGACAAGCAGGCGCTGAACAACGTCAGTTTTCCGATCATGGACCGCAAGGTCACGGCGCTGATCGGTCCGTCGGGTTGCGGCAAGAGCACGCTGTTGCGCTGCTTCAACCGCATGCACGACCTCTATCCGGGTAACCGCTACGAGGGCGAGATCCGGCTCTATCCCGAGGATCTCAACATCGTCGGTAAAGAAGTCGATCCGCTGTTCGTGCGTCTGCGGATCGGCATGGTGTTCCAAAAGCCCAATCCGTTTCCGAAATCGGTCTACGAGAACGTGGCTTCGGGCCTTTGGGTGCGCGGGGTCAGGCAGAAGTCGATCGTCGACGATCGCGTGGAGTGGGCGTTGCGGCACGCCGCGCTGTGGGACGAGGTCAAGGACCGCCTGCGCGAGTCCGCCTACGGCCTGTCCGGCGGCCAGCAGCAGCGGCTCTGCATCGCGCGCGCGCTGGCGCCCGATCCGGAAATGATCCTGCTCGACGAGCCGACCTCGGCGCTCGATCCGATCGCGACCTCCAAGATCGAGGAACTGGTCGCCACGCTCGGCGAAGAGATCACCATCATCATCGTCACCCACAATATGCAGCAGGCCGCGCGCATTTCGGCGTTCACGGGCTTCATGCATCTCGGCGTGATGGCCGAATACGGCGCGACCGAGAAAATCTTCACCAATCCGGCCGAGAAACGCACGCTCGACTACATCACCGGCCGGTTCGGCTGAACCGGCATGCGCATCTGTCAGAGGACCGATTGATGGCCGACCATACGAGTACCGCTTTCGACGAAGACCTGCGCGAGCTGTCATCGCGGCTGGCCGAGATGGGCGGGCTTGCGGAGCGGCTGCTTGCCGAATCCGTGCGGGCCCTGGTCAAGCGCGATACTGATCTCGCGCAGCGGGTGATTGCGTCGGACGTGCAGATCGACCTGCTGCTGCGCGAGATCGAGGAAAAAGCGGTGCTGACCATCGCCCGCCGGCAGCCGATGGCGGTGGACCTGCGCGAAATCGTCGCCACGCTGCGTATCTCCAACGACCTGGAGCGCGTCGGCGATCTGGCCAAGAACACCGCCAAGCGGGTGCTGGCGCTCGACGGCGAGTATCAGGCGCCGCGGCTGCTGCGCGGGGTCGAGCACATGAGCGAAATGGTGCTGGCGCAGCTGAAAGAGGTGCTCGACGCCTATGGCGCGCGCGACGAGAAGCGGGCGGTTGCGGTCTGGACGCGCGACGGGGAGGTGGACGCCATGTACACCTCGCTGTTTCGCGAACTGTTGACCTACATGATGGAAGACCCGCGCCACATTACGCTGTGCACGCATCTTCTGTTCTGCGCCAAGAACATCGAGCGCATCGGCGACCACGCCACCAACGTCGCCGAGACGGTCTATTATCTCGTGGTCGGCGAACAACTGGCCGACGAGCGGCCCAAGTCCGACACCACGAGCTTCACCACCATCGCGTTTCCGCGGAGAGGCGAAGCTTGAACGTGGTGCAGCCCATCGCCATGAAGCCGCGGATCCTTATCGTCGAAGATGAGGAACCGCTGGCGCTTCTGTTGCGCTACAACCTCGAAAACGAGGGCTATTCGGTCGATACGGTCGGCCGCGGCGAGGAAGCGGAGCTGAAGCTGCGCGAAAACCTGCCGGACTTGGTGATCCTCGATTGGATGCTGCCGGGAACCTCCGGCATCGAAATCTGCCGCCGGCTGCGTGCGCGCCAGGGCAGCGACAAGGTCCCGATCCTGATGCTGACCGCGCGCGGCGAGGAGAGCGAGCGGGTGCGCGGGCTCGCCACCGGCGCCGACGACTATGTTGTGAAACCATTCTCGGTGCCGGAGCTGATCGCGCGGGTGAATGCGCTGTTGCGCCGTGCCAAGCCGGGCGCGATCTCGAGCATGCTGAAGGCCGGCGATCTCGAATTGGACCGCGAGAAGCGCCGCGTGCACCGCTCGGGCCGCGAGCTGGCGCTCGGGCCGACCGAGTTCCGCTTGCTCGAATTCTTGATGTCGAGTCCGGGGCGCGTGTTCTCGCGCGAGCAGTTGCTCGACGGGGTGTGGGGCCGCGAAATTTATGTCGACGAGCGCACTGTCGACGTGCATGTCGGGCGGCTCAGGAAGGCGATCAACCGCGGCCGCGAGCGCGACCCGATCCGCACCGTGCGCGGCTCCGGCTATTCGTTCGACGAGCGCTACGTCGCGGGTTGAGCTATCCGCCGGCGCGCATGGCGCGCCGCTCGCGCCGACGTTCCGCCAGCGGCTGATAGGCGATGCGCGAGTGATAGGGGCAATAGGGCAGGCTCACCTTGTTCTGGCTGCCGCAATAGACGAAGTCGATGGCACCCGGATCGCCGATCGGCCAGCGGCAGGTCGCCTCGGTTAGCCCCAGGATCGAGACTCGCGGCCCCATCGGCACGATGTTGGCCAAGGGATCGAGGTCGTATTCGGGATCGGCGCCGTAATCCAGCTGCAGGGCGGCGTTGCCGCGGTATTGGGGCCGTGGGCGCATTCCGTTGGAGATGCGCGGCTTGCGCGGACGGGGCGAGGCGTTGGAGGGGCTCTTGGCCCGGCCGGAGAGGCCAAGCCGGTGCACCTTGCCGATCACGGCGTTTCTGGTGACCCCGCCGAGCTGGCCCGCGATCTGGCTCGCGGAAAGCCCGTCCTGCCAAAGCTTCTTGAGAAGTTCGACCCGATCTTCGGTCCAGCTCATGATGGCCCCCTGCATGTGCCCCCGCGCTAAGCCCTTGACTGATCGACAGAATCCTCCCCCGTACGCCGGAATCGAGTCTGAGCCCGCTCCGGTTAACGAACCGTTAACGCTACGTGGGTGGGTATCTGCCGCTACGAGATGTCGTGGTAACCGTCACAAAACCTACAACATGCGGTGACTCGCACGCAAGAGTCCTTGTGTTATCGGCACTGCTTTATCCCGTGTCCTGTGGCCAAAGCGCAACGTACGTATTGGCCGTAGCCGGTCCGTTGACAGCCGGAGCGGGTACAATAGTTTGCCCGCGGGTGCCGTTCCCTCGCGGGGAGCGGCACAATTCGTTTCGGCGCGCGGACGCCGGAACATTCCCGATCTCTTTTTGGAGCCGACCGTGATTGCGCCCGTTCTGCCCGTCTATACGCGGCCCGACCTCGTGTTCGAGCGGGGCGAGGGCGCCTGGCTGATCGCCGAAGACGGCAAGCGCTACCTCGATTTCACCGCCGGCGTCGCGGTGAACGCGCTCGGCCACGCGCACCCCAAGCTCATCGAGGCGTTGACCGAGCAAGCGAAGAAGGTCTGGCACGTTTCCAATCTTTTCCGGCACGGCGGCGGCGAGCGGCTGGCGCAGCGGCTGGTGGACGAGACGTTCGCCGACACGGTGTTCTTCACCAACTCCGGCGCCGAGGCGATGGAATGCGCGATCAAGATGGCGCGCCGCTACCAGTTCGCCGCCGGCAAGCCGGAAAAATTCCGCATGGTCACGTTCGAGGGCGCCTTCCACGGCCGCACGCTCGCGACGATCTCGGCGGGCAGCAACGAGAAATATATCGAAGGCTTCGAGCCGCGGCTGCCGGGTTTTGACCGGGTGCCGTTCGGCGACATCGCGGCGGTGAAGAAAGCGATCACGCCCGAGACCGGCGCGATCATCGTCGAGCCGATCCAGGGCGAAGGTGGCGTGCGGGTGCCGGAGCGTGCGTTCCTGCGCGGCCTGCGCGAGCTGTGCGACGAGCACGAGATGCTGCTTATTTTCGACGAGGTGCAGACCGGCGTCGGCCGCGTTGGAAAATTTTTCGCCTATGAATGGGCTGGCGTCGAGCCCGACATCATGGCGATTGCAAAAGGCATCGGTGGCGGCTTTCCGGTCGGCGCGTGTCTGGCGACCGAAGCCGCGGCCAAAGGCATGACGGCGGGTTCGCACGGCTCGACGTTTGGCGGCAATCCGCTGGCGATGGCGGTGGCCAACGCCGTGCTCGACGTTGTGCTGGAGAAGGGCTTCCTCGATCGCGTGAACAAGACCGGGCTGTTGTTCAAGCAGCGGTTGGCTGAGATCCGCGACCGGCATCCGGCGCTGATCGCCGAGGTGCGCGGCGAGGGGTTGCTCTTGGGTATTCGCGTGCTGGTGCCGAACGGCGATTTCGTCGCCGCGTGCCGTGCGGAGAATTTGCTGGTGGTCGCGGCCGGCGAGAACGTGGTGCGGCTGGTGCCGCCGCTGATCGTCGGCGACGCCGAAGTCGGCGAAGCCATGAAGCGGCTCTCTGCCGCCTGCACGAAGCTCGAGGCCGGGCTGGTGGCGCAAGCGCGCCGGGGAGCGGCCCAATGACCGAAACCCCCAACGGCATCCGTCATTTCCTCGATCTTTCCGAGATGCAGTCGCGCGATCTGCGGCGCATGGTGGACCTCTCGCGCACGCTGAAACAGGCGCGCCGCGCGGGGCTGACCGCGCGCGGGCCGCTCGCGGGCCGCACGCTCGCGATGATTTTCGACAAGCCTTCGACCCGCACACGGGTCTCGTTCGACGTCGCGATGCGCGATCTCGGCGGCCACGTCATCACGCTGACCGGCCAGGAAATGCAGCTCGGCCGCGGCGAGACGCTGGCCGACACCGCCAAAGTGCTGTCGCGCTACGTCGATGCCATCATGATCCGCACGCTGGAGCACGAGACGCTCACGGAGCTCGCCAAACACGCGACCGTGCCGGTGATCAACGGGCTGACGCGCCTCTCGCACCCGTGCCAGGTCATGGCCGACGTGCTGACCTTCGAGGAGAAAAAAGGCCCGATCCGCGGCCGCACGATCGCCTGGTCGGGCGACGCCAATAACGTGCTGGCCTCATGGGTGCATGCGGCCGCGCGCTTCGATTTCGCGCTCCGGGTAGCGACGCCCAAAGAGCTCGCGCCGCGCCGCCCGCTGGTCGATTGGGCCAAGCGCTCGGGCGGCGTGATCCGCTTCACGCGCGATCCGGAGGAGGCGGTCACCGGCGCCGATTGCGTCGTCACCGATACCTGGGTCTCGATGGGCGACAAGGACGGCAAGAAGCGGCACAACTTGCTCAAGCCCTATCAGGTCAACCGCTCGCTGATGCGGCTCGCCAAGCGCGACGCCATCTTCATGCATTGCATGCCGGTGCACCGCGGCGAGGAAGTCACCGCCGAGATCATCGATGGGCCGCAATCGGTGGTGTTCGACGAGGCGGAAAACCGGCTGCACGCGCAGAAAGGGATTCTCGCCTGGTGCTTCGAGGCGGGTGCGGCATGAACGTCCCGCAACGCAGCCCGCGCGCGGACACCGAAGACGATCAAGTGCTGCCGTTCCAGGTCGATGCGCTCGACGTGCGCGGGCGCGTGGTGCGGCTCGGGCCGGCGCTCAATGAAGTGCTGGCGCATCACGATTACCCCGCGCCGGTCGCCCGCCTGGTGGCGGAGGCGACCACGATCGCGGTGCTGCTCGGCTCGTCGCTCAAGCAGGTGGGCCGCTTCATCTTCCAGAGCCAGACCGACGGGCCGGTCGACATGCTGATCGTCGACATCAGCGCGTCCGAGCGGGTGCGCGCCTATGCGCGCTTCGATGCGGCCCGCGT
>JAYUHJ010000400.1:0-3583 GCA_043767065.1 Hyphomicrobiales bacterium
CGTCCGCGCCATGCCGTTAGCCGGCGGACTCGAAATGCGATTGCTCTGGGCCGTGCTTTTGACGCCGAGCCGGATCGTAATGGGGCAACGCGTGCCGCCCGTAATCTCCACGTCGATCTCGGTATCGGAGCCGAACACGAAGCGATGCGGGGAAACCTGACACGCCGCCTCGGCATGCGTCGTTAGCATCAGCACAGCGATTATTGCTGCGAGGACAATCGTTCGCATGGAGCCGTTCTCCTGACTGGCTTCCATCATAGCTGATCGCCGACAGCCGCGCTCAGGCCGCAAAATCGATCAGCCGGCGCACCGACGGGTCCGACGCATCCAGGCCGTGACCGAGCAGCCCCAGGAGCCGCAGCTCCGCGGCGGTCGGCCGGCCGTCACGCATGATATGGCTGGCGAGCCACGCTACTTCCTCTGCGCCGACCGCGACCCACACCAGGTCCCGCTCGGCTGCGAGCGCCTCGCGCCTTGGCGGCACCGCATGGCCCGAGGCTGCAATCAAATGATTGGCAATCGCCTTGCAGAAGAGATCGTGAAAGCTGGAATCGCTGCCGCCGGCCGCGGCGGCGTCGTGCAGATCGAACAGTGCCTCGGCTTCGGCCCGGCTAACCGGCATTCCGGCCGTTCCACCCGCGGCTTCGAGCACACGGCGCAAGAAGCGCACATCTTCGGCATCGATCGCGCGGCTGAAATGCGGGCGCCGCCCGAGCGCCGGTCCCTCGCCGGCAATGACTGCCGCGCAAAGCTGGCCGATCAGGAACGCAGACAGCAAGGACGGCGTTTGGATCGCCGCTTCCATGACGCGCAACAGCGTCTCGATCCCGGCCGCCGTGGCGACTCGGCCGTGCGGCGCGTATTGCGCCATCAGCTCGCGCGCCGCGGTCTCGCTCAAGATGCCGGTTGGGAAGAATTCTTCGCGCAGCGTTTCGAGGACCTGAACCTCGTTCAGCGAAGTGGCCGTGCCCCCGTCCATCGCCCACACTCCATACTCGGGAGCAAATCTGCGGCCACGGCGGTTACCAGGCTGTTAACTCTTGCGTCTTTCCACCCTATATGTTGACGGTCGCAGACACGCGGCGATCGGGATCGAACGGAAATGACCAAGAGCGCCGGCATCCACCACATCACCGCCATCGGGGGCGAACCCAAACGGCAGGTCGCGTTCTACACGCGCACGCTCGGGCTGCGCTTCATCAAGCGCACCGTCAATTTCGACGACCCCGGCACTTGGCACCTCTATTACGGCGACGAGGTCGGCTCGCCCGGCACGGCGCTCACCTTCTTCATCTGGAAGGATCTGCCCAAGGGGCAGCACGGCGCCGGCGAGGCCCAGGAAGTCGCCCTCGCCATCCCCGAGGGTTCGCTCGACTACTGGATCAAGCGCCTCGACGCGCTCGGCATCGCGCATAGCGCGCCGGCGCAACGCTTCGGCGAGACCGCCATCGCCCTCGAGGACCCCGACGGCCTCAAGCTCGAACTGGTGACAGATAAAGGTGCGGCGGCGATCCCCGGCTGGTCCAATGGCGAAGTACCCGCCGAATACGCCATTCGCGGCTTCCACGGCATCACGCTCGAAGTGCGCGACCCCGCGCCGACCGGGCGCGTGCTCGAGCAAGTATTCGGCTTCAAGCCGTCCGGCGTCGAGCACAACCGCCACCGCTATCTCGCCGAGGGCGGCCCGCTCGGCCGCGCGATCGATCTGCGCATCACGCCGGGGTCGCCACGATCGCAGCAAGGGCTCGGCATCAACCATCACATCGCCTTCCGCGCCGCCAACGACGCCGAGGAGATGGAAATGCGCCGGCGCGCGCTGGCGCTCGGGCTGAACGCCACCGAGCAAGTGCAGCGCAATTATTTCCGCTCGGTCTATTTCCGCGAGCCGGGCGGCATTCTGTTCGAGATCGCCACCGACGATCCCGGCTTCACGCTCGATGAGCCGAAGGAGAAGCTCGGCCAGAAGGTGATGCTGCCGCCCTGGTACGAGCCGCATCGCGCCAAGATCGAGGCCGCCTTGCCGCCGCTGGAATGAAAGCAATCGATATTTGAACGTCGAGCTGATGTGATTAGACTATTCATCTGGCACGTGATGTGAACAAGCCTATATTGGATTGAGAACCAGAGGCAGCGCGCTGCGGTTCGCGAGCACGTCTGCAAAAAATCAGGAGGCAAGCATGGCACTCTCACTCGGCGACATCGCGCCCGATTTCGAGGCGCAGACGACCGAAGGCAAGATCAAGTTCCACGAGTGGATCGGCGACAAGTGGGCGGTGCTGTTTTCGCACCCCAAGGACTTCACGCCGGTCTGCACCACTGAGCTCGGCTACATGGCGCGCATCAAGCCGGATTTCGACAAGCGCAACGTGAAGATCATCGGCCTCTCCGTCGATCCGGTCGAAAAGCACTCGACCTGGTCCAACGACATCAAGGAGACCCAGGGCCATGCGCCCAATTATCCGATGATCGGCGACGTCGATTTCAACGTGTCGAAGCTCTACGGCATGCTGCCGGCGAGCGTCTCGGGCGACCCCGCCAAGCGCACGCCGGCCGACAATCAGACCGTGCGCAACGTCTTCGTCATCGGCCCGGACAAGAAGGTCAAACTCATCCTGGTCTACCCGATGACCACGGGCCGGAACTTCGACGAGGTGTTGCGCGTGATCGACTCCTTACAGCTCACCGCCAAGCACAAAGTCGCGACGCCGGTGAACTGGAAGCACGGCGAGGATGTCATCATCGCCGGATCGGTCTCCGACGATGACGCCAAGAAGACCTATCCCAACGGCTGGAAGTCGCCCAAGCCCTATATCCGTATCGTTCCGCAGCCGCGCTGAGCGGAGCGGCTCTATAGCCGTCATCCTTCGAGGCCCGCGCTACGCGCGGGCACCTCAGGATGACGGCTTCTTCTCGACCACGTATAGGATTACGTCATCCTGAAGCGCGAGGGCGAAGCCCGAGCCTCGAAGGATGACGTAATCCGACGTAGATGCAAAACGCTGCATGCCTGAAAAGATAAGCGTACTCGTGGTCGGCGCCGGGCCCGCAGGGCTTTCGGCTGCACTCGAGCTCACCCGCCTCGGTGCTTCAGTGCGCATCGTCGACAAGGTGACGGCAGCCACCAAGGAAAGTCGCGCCATTCTCGTCAACACGCGCTCCCTCGACCTGCTCGATCCGGCCGGCGCAACGGACCGCCTGATCGCCGCCGGGGTGAAGCTGCGCGGCGCCCGCATCGTAGTCGATAGCCGCGTGCGCGTGATCATGGACGCGACTCGCCTGCCGCCGCCGCGCAAGTTCCTGCTCGCGCTTGCCCAGAACGAGACCGAGCGCGTGCTCATCGAATGCTTGCTGGAGCGCGGGGTCGCGGTCGAGCGCGGCGTCGAGGCCGTCGATATCGTGAACGGCACGGACAGCGCTACCGCCCGTGCCAAGACGCCCAAGGGCGAAGCGCTGTTTACCGCCGACTGGATCATCGGCGCCGACGGCGCGCACTCCACCGTGCGCCACCGGATCGGGCTGGAATTTCCCGGTGCGCCCTACCCGTTCCACTGGAGCCTTGCCGACGTGGAGCTGCTCGGCGACG
>JAYUHJ010000401.1:0-8468 GCA_043767065.1 Hyphomicrobiales bacterium
GCGACCGTCTCGCCCACCGTCATCGACGAAGTGATCCGCGGTCGGATCGGCTTCGATGGACTGTTGCTGACCGACGACCTTTCCATGAGCGCGCTTTCGGGCAGCCTCGGCGCCCGCACCAGCGCGGCCTTCTCAGCCGGTTGCGATATCGCGCTCCACTGCAACGGCAAGCTGCCGGAGATGGAGGAGGTCGCCGGCGATTCGCCGCCACTGCAGGGCGCCGCCGAAAGGCGGGCAAATGCCGCGCTTTCGCGCCTGAAAACGAGGCCGGACAACGTCGATGTGGCGGAGGCGCGGGCGCGCTTTTCCGCTATGATCGCCGCCTGAATCGCGGAATCGCCATGGAACCCGAAACGCCCGCTTTCGAGCTGCAACCGGTCGAGCTTGCCACCGGCGAGCAGGCGCTGGTCGTCGATGTGGCCGGCTTCGAGGGCCCGCTCGATCTGTTGCTCGCGCTCGCGCGCACCCAGGAGGTCGATCTCTCGAAAATCTCGATCCTGGCGCTCGCCGACCAGTATCTCGCCTTCATCGAGCGCGCCCGCGATCTGCGCATCGAGCTTGCCGCCGACTATCTGGTGATGGCGGCTTGGCTTGCCTATCTGAAATCGCGGCTGCTTTTGCCCGAGCCGCCCGAGCCCGATCAGCCCTCCGCCGCCGATCTTGCCGCCAACCTCGCGCGCCGCCTGCAGCATCTGGAAAAAATCCGCCAGGCCGGCGCCCAGCTCATGACCCGCGACCGCCTCGGCCAGCATTTCTTCGCGCGCGGCGAGCCGGAAATGGGCAGCGAAACTCTGCGCGCCCCGGTTACCGCAACGCTCTACGATTTGCTTTCCGCCTATGCGGTCCAGCGGCAGAAGAAAGCGCTCTCGCACCTCACGATGGGCCACCGTGTGGTCTGGTCGCTCATCGAAGCGCGCGCCGCGCTGGAGCGGCTGGTCGGCAGTGCCGGCGACTGGACCGAGCTCGACCATTATCTCATCGCCTACATCGTCGAGCCTTCCATGCGCGCCACCGTGTTCGCCTCGACTTTCGCCGCCACCCTCGAAATGGTGCGCGAGGGGCAGGTCGAGGTGCAGCAGCAATCCGCTTTCGCGCCGCTTTGGGTCCGCAAGCGCACGCAAACTTCACTTAAGAATGGAGGAAGCCGGCAGTGACCGCGTTACGCGCTCGAAATCTGCACATAGCCGCCGCGAATTCGGACAAGAATCCGGCCGTGAGCGACGAAGCCTTGCGCATCCTCGAAGCACTTCTGTTCGCGGCCCCGGAGCCCTTGGACGAAAAAATGCTCGCCGCCCGCGTACCCGAGGGCACCGATCTCAAGCAGGCGCTCGCCAAGCTCGCCGAGCACTATGCAGAGCGCGGCGTTCAGCTCGTGCGCGTGGCCGGCAAGTGGGCGCTGCGCACCGCACCGGACCTGCGCCATTTCCTGGCGCTGCCCACGCCCGAGCCGAAGAAACTTTCACGCGCCGGCATCGAGACGCTCGCCATCGTCGCTTATCATCAGCCGGTGACGCGCGCCGAGATCGAAGAGATCCGCGGCGTCACCATTTCCAAGGGCACGCTCGATATCCTGATCGAAGTCGGCTGGGTGCGCCTGCGCGGCCGCCGCAAAGTGCCGGGCCGTCCGGTCACCTACGGAACCAACGAGGCCTTCCTCGTTCATTTCGGTCTCGACTCGATCGACGACCTGCCGGGCCTCGAGGAACTGCGCGGCGCCGGATTCTTCGACGGCCGCCTGCCGGCGGAATTCTCCATGCCGATGCCGAGCGACAACCCGATGCTGCGCGACGACGAGGATCCGCTCGGCGACGAGCCGCTCGATCTCTTGCTCTCGCCGGAGCCCGAAGCGGAGGAAGGCCCCGCGGCAGGGGCGCCCGCGAAAAGGGAGTGAGGCGTGGTTGAGTTGAGTGTTGCGTCGCGTATCCGCACTCCCGCTTCGATCGCCGCAAGCCTAGCCTTCGAGGACGTGCGCCACTCCTATGGCGCGGTCGAGAGTATGCGCGGCGTAACCCTCGACATCGCGCCCGGTGAAGTGGTGGCGCTGGTCGGCCATTCCGGCTGCGGAAAAACCACACTCCTGCGCGTCGCCGCCGGCTTGGAGCAGCCGAGCAGCGGACGAGTTCTTCTCGATGGCCTCGAAATCTCCGGTCCCGACGCATTCCTGCCGCCGGAGCGGCGCGGCATCGGATTCATGTTTCAGGACTATGCGCTGTTCCCGCATCTCTCCAATCTCGCCAATGTCATGTTCGGGCTGCGCGGCCTCTCGCGCGCCGATGCCGAGCGCACCGCGCGCTTGTCGCTCGAGCGCGTCGGCCTGAAAAACCTCGCAGACGACTATCCGCACGTGCTCTCCGGCGGCGAGCAGCAGCGCGTGGCGCTCGCCCGCGCCATGGCGCCGCGGCCAGCCGTGATTTTGATGGACGAGCCGTTCTCCGGCCTCGATCGGCGGCTGCGCGACGCCACGCGAGCCGACACGCTCGCGATCCTGCGCGAAGCGCGCGCCACCGCGCTGATCGTCACCCACGATCCCGAGGAAGCGATGCGGATCGCCAACCGCATCGCGCTGATGCGCGAAGGCAAGCTTGCGGAAGTGGGGCTGCCGGAAGACCTCTATCGCAATCCGAAAAGCCTGTTCGCCGCGCGCTTCTTTTGCGAGATGAGTGAATTTCCCGGCACCGCGCGCGGCGGCCGCATCGAGACGCCGCTCGGAACGTTTTCGAGCGGCCGCATTGACGGCCCGGCGATCGCTTGCGTGCGGCCGCAGGGCATCCGGATCGGCCCCGCCGGCCAAGGCGTACCCGGCCGCGTCGTCACCCGCCATTTCCTGGGTGTGGTCGATCTTTTCGAAATCGTGGTTTCCGGCGTCGAGGCCCCGGTACAGGCCCGCGTACGGGATGCCGGAAAATGGGCGCCCGGCGCGGACGTGGGCCTTTCCGTCGACCCGGCCGAAGTTCTTGTTTTTGCCGCTCCGGCGGCCTAGGTTCCCCCCGACAAGCTAGCGGCGTGGAAAACGGCCCTACGCGCCTGCACACCGCCAGCGGAGGAACCTCATGGGTGGTTTGAGTATTTGGCACTGGCTCGTCGTGCTTGTGGTGGTGTTGCTGCTGTTCGGCCGGAACAAGATTTCCGACCTGATGGGCGACATGGCCAAGGGCATCAAGTCGTTCAAGCGCGGCATGGCCGAGGACGAGACCGCCGAGAAGCCCGCGGACCCCAAAGTCATCGACAATAAATCTCCCCAAGCGACCCCGGCGTCGCAGCCCGAAAAGAAGATCGGCTGAGGCCGGTCTAGCTCTGCGAGGGAGGGCCCGCACTTTCCGGGCCCGCGCACGCCATGTTCGACATCGGTTGGGGCGAATTGCTCGTCATCGGCATCGTGGCGCTCGTCGTCATTGGGCCGAAGGAACTGCCATCGCTCCTGCGCACCATGGGGCAGGGCATGGCGAAGCTTCGCCGCATGGCCTCCGAATTCCAGGGCCAGTTCCAGGAGGCGATGCGCGAGGCGGAGATTTCCGAGCTCAAGAAGGAAGCCGACAAGCTCACCGAGAGCGCGATGTCGATGAATCCGCTCACGCAGGTCGAGAAGATCGGCGACGATTTGCAGAAGGCGCTCGACACGCCTTCCGCCACGGCGCCGGGCGAGGGCGCCGGACAGATGCCGCCGATCGCCGCAGTGGCGCCGGTCGTGCCGCCGGAACTCGAGCAACCGGTGCCTGAGCCGATCCTTCCGCCGCCGCCCGAACCCGCGCCCGTAGTGCTGCCCGAGCCGCCCGCGAAGGCGGAAGGAGGGCGCGCATGAGACGCAGACGGCATCTATGCACAATCGTCATCCTGAGGTGCGACCCCGGCTTCAAGCCGGGGGAGCCTCGAAGGATGAAGACCGCGAACATTTCGCCGTCCCCCTTCGAGGCCGTCGCTTCGCGACGGCACCTCAGGGTGACGGCTCGAAGCCGGACCTGAGCCATGAGCGACGCGGACATCGACGCCACCAAGGCGCCCTTGATGGATCACCTGATCGAGCTGCGCTCGCGGCTGATCAAGGCGCTGATCGCGTTCTTCATCACGATGATCCTGTGCTTCGTGTTCGCGAAGTACATCTACAACATCCTGCTGTTTCCCTATGAACTCGCCGCCGGCTCCGGCACCAGCATCAAGTTGATCTACACCGCGCCGCAGGAATTTTTGATCACGCAGATCAAGCTCGCTTTATTCGGCGCCGCGTTCCTGTCGTTCCCGGTGGTGGCGACGCAGATTTACATGTTCGTGGCCCCCGGCCTCTACAAGCACGAGCGCGGCGCCTTCCTGCCGTATCTGATCGCGACGCCGGTCTGCTTCCTGCTCGGCGCGGCGTTCGTCTATTTCGTCGCCATGCCGCTCGCCATGAGCTTCTTCCTCGGCATGCAACAGCTGGGCGGTGAGGGCCAGGCTGAGATTTCGCTCTTGCCGAAAGTGAGCGAATATCTTTCGCTGATCATGGCGCTGATCTTCGCCTTCGGCATCTGCTTCCAGCTGCCAGTGATCCTCACTTTGCTCGCGCGCATCGGAATCATCTCGGCCCAGTGGCTGCGCGACAAGCGGCGCTACGCGATCGTGGCCGTGTTCGTGATCGCGGCGGTGCTGACGCCTCCGGACGTGATCAGCCAGCTCGCGCTGGCCTTCCCGACGCTGCTCTTGTACGAGATCTCCATCTACCTCGTGGCCATGACGGAGAAGAAGAAAGCTAAGGCGGATGCGGCCGCGGCAGGCGCTTCGCCGGAAACGCCGCCAAGCGCGCCCGAAAGCGCCCCGCCATCCGCCCCGGCGGAGTAGAATAACCCGTCATCCCGGATGCGGTGCAGCGCAAGCGA
This sequence comes from Hyphomicrobiales bacterium, assembly GCA_043767065.1. Classification (GTDB taxonomy): domain Bacteria; phylum Pseudomonadota; class Alphaproteobacteria; order Rhizobiales; family Xanthobacteraceae; genus JAHFPN01. Next base: position 4,848 of record JAYUHJ010000401.1, read on the forward strand.
AGCGCAGCGGTGCACCGCTGATCCGGGATCGTCATCAAATTGCACGATCCCGGGTCTGCAGCGCACCACTTCGCTTCGCTACGTGCTGCGCTGCGCCCGGGATGACGGGTATGGTAGTTAAACGTCGATTCTAGTGGGCCTCTCATGTTCGATCCCAAATGGGTGCGCGATCATTCGGACCTGCTCGACCGCGGGCTGCAGCGCCGCGGCCAGGAGCCCGCGTCCAAGCGCTTGCTCGAACTAGACGAGAAGCGCCGCGCCGTGATCGTCAAACTCCAGGGCCTGCAAGAGCGCCGCAACGCCGCTTCCAAGGAAGTGGCCGAGGCCAAAGCGAAGAAGGACGAGGTGAGAGCGAAGGCGCTGATCGCCGAGGTCGGCAAGATCAAGGAGGAAATGCCCAAGCTCGAGGAGGAGCAGCGCGCGGCGGAAAAGATTCTCGACGATGCGCTGGCGGAACTCCCGAATACCCCAGCCGACGATGTACCCGACGGCCTGGACGCGAGCGCCAACAAGGAGCGTCACAAACACGGCACGCCGAAGAAATACAACTACAAACCCAAACAGCATTTCGATCTCGGCGAGGCGCTCGGGCTGATGGATTTCGAAACCGCCGCCAAGCTCTCCGGCGCGCGCTTCGTCGTCCTGAAGGGCGCGCTCGCGCGGCTGGAACGTGCGTTGAGTCAATTCATGCTCGATCTGCACACGAACGAGCATGGGTACACTGAGATAAATCCGCCGCTGCTAGTACGCGACGAAGCGATGTTTGGCACTGCGCAGTTACCGAAGTTTGAGGCAGATCAATTCTTTGTTGAGCGCATACATGAACTCATTGCGCGCGGTCACGCCGGCGCACTGGAGGATTTTTTTCGAACGAATGACTATGAAAAATATGCAAGAGGAAGTGGCGACAGAAACGTCATGAACGCTTTTGCTGAGTACGCCTCTGTCAAAGATGACGACACGGTGTCGTCAATTCTAAAGAACTATCTTCTCGGGGAGTTTGCTCGCCGAACGCTCGCTTTCGAGCAAAAGATACCACCCCGATTGGGCCTGATCCCCACCGCCGAAGTCCCGCTCACCAATCTCGTTCGCGAATCCATCCTCGAGGAGAACGAGCTACCGAAGCGCTTCACCGCCTGCACGCCCTGTTTCCGCGCCGAGGCCGGCGCCGCTGGTAAGGACACGCGCGGCATGATCCGCCAGCACCAGTTCACCAAGGTGGAGCTCGTGTCGATCACCACGCCCGAGCAATCCGCCGAGGAGCACGAGCGCATGCTGAATTGTGCCGAGACGGTCCTGAAGAAGCTCGATTTGCCGTTCCGCACCGTGACGCTCTGCGCCGGCGACATGGGCTTCCCTTCGCAGAAGACCTACGACATCGAGGTCTGGCTGCCGGGCGAGGGCGCCTACCGCGAAATCTCCTCCTGCTCCAACTGCGGCGAGTTCCAGGCCCGCCGCATGCAGGCGCGCTACCGGCCCAAGGGCAGCAAGCACGTGCAGCCCGTGCATACTCTGAACGGATCCGGCGTCGCCGTCGGCCGCGCGCTGATCGCGGTGCTCGAAAACTATCAGGACGAGGGCGGCGCCATCGCCATTCCCGACGCCTTGAAGCCCTATATGGGCGGTATCACCCGCATCGAACGCGTATCGTAACTATGTGCAATGCATCCCTTTGCGCCGTCACCCTGAGGTGCGAGCCCGACAACGTCGGGCGAGCCACGCAAGTCGGCTACAGCCGACTTGCGCACTTAATGATCCGAACTCGAGTAAACTTGAGTTCGGTGGGCGACGGCGCTGTCATCCTTCGAGGCCCGCGCCGTCATGGTGAGGTGCCCGCGTCGTCCTTCGAGGCTCGCCCTTCGGGCTCGCACCTCAGGATGACGCGGGCCTCGAACCACGCCCGCGCACCTCAGGATGACGATTCCTGCAACCGGGCATTCTGATGCGCATTCTCGTCACCAACGACGACGGCATCCACGCCGAGGGCCTCGACGTCTGCGCCCGTATCGCGCAGGCGCTGTCCGACGACGTCTGGGTGGTGGCGCCCGAGTTCGACCAGTCCGGCGTTTCGCACTCGCTCTCGCTCAACGATCCGCTGCGGCTGCGCAAGGTCGACGAGCGCCGCTTCGCGATCAAGGGCACGCCGACCGACTGCGTCATCATGGCGGTGCGCCATATCCTCGCCGACAAGCGGCCCGACCTGATCCTGTGTGGCGTCAACCGCGGGCAGAACCTGGCGGAAGACGTGATCTATTCCGGCACCGTGGCCGGCGCGCTCGAAGGCGTGGTGCTGAACGTGCCGGCCATCGCGCTCTCGCAATGCTACAGCTTCGACACTCGCCAGTCGCCGCACTTCGCCACCGCCGAGCAGCACGCGCCCGATCTGGTGCGCCGCCTACTCGCCGAAACCATTCCGTCCGGCGTGCTGGTCAACGTCAATTTTCCCGATTGCCCGCCCAATGAAGTGCGCGGCATCGCCGCGTCCGCGCAGGGCCGCCGCGACCCCGGCTTGCTCCGCATCGAGCCGCGCCACGACGGCCGCGGCAACCCGTATTACTGGATCGCGTTCGAGCGCAAGCCGCGCACCGGCGCCCCGGGCACTGACATCGCAGCGATAGAAGACAAGTGTATAGCGGTGACGCCCTTGCGGCTCGATATGACCGACGAGCCGTTCATGACCAAGCTCGCGAGCCTTTTCACAAAACCCGGATGAACACCAACACACCCGATCCGCTCGCCGAAGAGCGCATGGAGTTCCTGCTCTCCATGCGCCGCCGCGGCGTGCGGGATATCCGCGTGCTGCGCGCGCTGGAGCTGGTGCCGCGCGAGCGCTTCGTCGAGGAAGGTCAGGCCGATCTCGCCTATGCCGATCAGGCGCTGCCGATTGCCTGCGGCCAGACCATCAGCCAGCCTTATGTGGTGGCGGCGATGACCGAAGCGCTGGGCATCGAGCCCACGCACAACGTGCTCGAGATCGGCACCGGCTCCGGCTATCAGGCCGCCATTCTCGCGCATCTGGCGGGCAAGGTCGTCTCCATCGAGCGCTACAAAACTCTCGCCGACGTCGCACGCGAGCGGCTGAAGGCGCTCGGCCTCGACAATGTCACCGTGATCGCCGGCGACGGTGCGCTCGGCGCGCCCGAGTTCGCTCCCTTCGACAGCATCATCGTCACCGCCGCGGCGCCCGAGTTTCCGCCGGCACTTCTTGAGCAGCTGAAGGAAGGCGGCATTCTTGTCGCGCCGATCGGGGCGGCGGGAAGCGTGCAGACCCTCGCCAAATTCACCAAAGCGGGCGAGGGGCTGAAGCGCGAGGAGCTGATGGCCGTCCGCTTCGTTCCGCTCGTGGCCGGCCGCGCCGAGGCGACGTAATTCACGTCGTCCCGGCCAAGGCCGTTCCCGATGCAGTCGGGAACGGGCCGCGAGCCGGGACCCATAACCACCGCCCAAGCGAATCCTGCACCGCCGATGATTATGGGTCCCCGCTTTCGCGGGAACGAGCGGAGAGGGTGACGCTGCACCGCTCATTCCCGCGCCAGCGGGAATCCAGGTTGATTTTGCTCCGGGTCCCCGCTTAACGAGCGGCAAAATCCGGCATCCACCTAGCCCGGCTGCGAAATTCAA
>JAYUHJ010000402.1:0-3573 GCA_043767065.1 Hyphomicrobiales bacterium
CACGATCGGCGTTCCCGAATGGCTCAAACCGGCGGTGCAGACCGAGTTTTTCATCAAGACGGGCCTGGTGATACTCGGAGCGAGCCTGATCTTCATGGAGATTCTCCAGGCCGGCGCACTCGGCATCGCTCAGGCGGTGCTGGTGGTGTTCGTGGTCTGGTACGCGTGTTTCTGGCTATGCCGGAAGCTGCGCGTGGACGACGAATTCGCCGCGATGCTGTAGACCGCAGTATCGATCTGCGGCGTCTCTGCCGCCATCGCCGCATGCGGTGCGATCAACGGCGACAAGAAGAAACTCTCCTACGTCACCTCGCTCGTGCTGATCGTCGCGGTTCCCATGATGATCGTCATGCCCTGGATCGCGAAGTCCACCGGAATGAACGATCTGGTGGCGGGCGCGTGGCTCGGCGGCACGCTCGACACCAGTGCTTCGGTGGTCGCGGCCGGCGCGCTCATCAGCGACGCCGCAATGAAGACCGGTGTGATCGTGAAATTCTCGCAGAACGCCCTGATCGGCGTGGCGGCCTTCATGCTGGCGATCTGGTGGACCTTCAAGTCGGGCGCCAAGACCGGTCAGCGGGTAAGCGCGAAGGTGATCTGGGAGCGTTTCCCCAAGTTCGTGATCGGCTTCGTCGTCGCCTCGGCCATCTTCTCCTTTGCGCTTGCCCCCGAGATCGTGAACGGCACGCGCAGCGCGCTCGGAGAGATACGGGTCTGGTGGTTCGCCCTCGCGTTCGTTTGTATCGGTCTGGAGACGAAATTCGTCGAGCTCGCGACCACGGAGCAGGGCAGGCCGGCGATTGCGTTCCTCGGCGCTCAGGCGATCAACGTCTTCTGGACGTTGCTGTTGGCCTGGCTGCTGTTCGGCGGGGTCATCTTCCCGCAGCCGATCATCAACTAGCCAGCGAAGCTCTGAGCAATATCGAGCGGCGCGCAGCAATGCGCGCCGTTCAGCTTTTGAGTCCTCCGCCCGCGAGGAAGCGCTCGAGCCAATGGATATCGTAGCGGCCGTCGATGATGTCGGGATTGCGCACCAGCGCGCGAAACAGCGGCAGCGTGGTCTCGATCCCTTCCACCACGAATTCGTCGAGTGCGCGTTTGAGGCGGGCCATGCATTCGTTTCGCGTCTTGCCGTGCACGATCAACTTGCCCACGAGCGAGTCGTAATAGGGCGGGATCACGTAACCCTGGTAGACCGCTGAATCGACGCGCACGCCGAGACCGCCCGGCGGGTGATACGAGGTGATGCGGCCGGGCGAAGGCACGAACGTGGCCGGGTTTTCCGCGTTTACCCGGCACTCGATGGCGTGGCCGTTGAATACGATATCGCTTTGCTTCAGCGCGAGTGGGCCCCCGCCGGCCAGCCGGATTTGCTCGATGACGAGGTCGATGCCGGTGATCATCTCGGTCACCGGATGCTCGACCTGGATGCGCGTGTTCATTTCGATGAAATAAAACTCGCCGTTCTCGTACAGAAACTCGACCGTGCCGGCGCTGAGATACTTCAGCTCGCGCATGGCCTGGGCCACGGTCTCGCCGATCTTGGCGCGCGCGTCGACGTTGAGCGAGGGTGAGGGGCTCTCTTCAAGCACCTTCTGGTGCCGCCGTTGCAGCGAGCAGTCGCGCTCACCGAGATGGATGGCGTTGCCCTGGCCGTCGCCCAGCACCTGGATCTCGATATGGCGCGGATGGGCGAGGAATTTTTCCAAGTACACCGCGTCGTCGCCGAACGCGGCCTTGGCTTCGTTGCGTGCCGTGGCCAGCGCCGGTTCGAGCTCGCTCGCGTCGCGCGCGACCTTCATGCCGCGCCCGCCGCCGCCGGCCGCCGCCTTGACCAGGAGTGGGAAACCGATCTCGGCGGCGACTTTTCGGGCCTCGGCGTCGTTCGTAATTCCGCCGTCCGAGCCGGGCACCACCGGGATACCGAGCCGCTTGGCGGTGCGCTTGGCTTCGATCTTGTCACCCATCATTCGGATATGCGCGGGCGAGGGGCCGATGAAGCCCATGCCATGCGAGGCGAGGATTTCGGCGAAGCGCGCGTTCTCGGACAGGAACCCGTAGCCCGGATGCACCGCATCGGCGCCGGTGATTTCGCAAGCCGCGAGCAACGAGGGAACATTGAGATAACTGTCGCGCGCCGGCGGCGGGCCGATGCAGACGCTTTCGTCCGCGAGCTTGACGTGCATGGCGTCGGCGTCGGCGGTTGAGTGCACGGCGACCGTCGCGATGCCGAGCTCCTTGCAGGCGCGCAGAATTCGCAGCGCAATCTCGCCTCGGTTTGCGATCAGGATTTTGTCGAACATGGCTACGCGCCGTCCGCGCGTTTCACTCGACGATCACGAGCGGCTCGCCGAATTCGACCGGTTGGCCGTCCTCGATGAGGATTTGCTTCACGGTCCCGGCCCGCGGCGCCGGAATCGCGTTCATCGTCTTCATCGCCTCGACGATGAGCAGTGCCTGGCCCGCGCGCACCTTGTCGCCAACCTCGCACAGCGGCTTGCCGCCGGGCTCGTTGGCGCGATAGGCGGTGCCGACCATCGGCGATAGCACGGCGCCGGGGTGCTTGGAGAAATTCTCGGCGACTTCAACCGCGGGCGTCAGCAAAACCTTGGCGCCAGGTCGTGCCGTCGTTGCAGGCACCGGCGCGGAGCGAGCCGTGCTCTCGCGCGCGACGCGGACGCGCTGGCCGTTACGTTCGATCTCGATCTCGCCGAGGCCGGTCTCCTCCAGGAGCTTCGAGAGCTCACGGATCAGCTCCGGATCGACCTTTATTTTGCGACGGAAGAACACGCGGGCCTCAATCTTTCGCGTTCGCGAGAACGCCGGCCAACGCGGCGATGGCGAACACATAGCCCTGCGCGCCGAAGCCGCAGATCACTCCTTGGGCGACGCTGGAAATATAGGAATGATGCCGGAAGCTCTCGCGCGCGAACGGATTGGACAGATGCACCTCGACGACCGGCATGGTGGTGGCCTTCAGCGCGTCGTGGATCGCGATGGAAGTATGCGTATAGGCGCCGGCATTGAGCACAACGCCGGCCGCCTTGGTTCGCGCCTCGTGCAGCCAGTTCACCAGTTCCCCTTCAACATTGGTCTGACGGAACACGATCTCGAAGCCGTGCTTCTTCGCCGCGTCGCGGCAGAGCTTTTCGATATCGGCGAGCGTGGCCTTGCCATAGACCTCCGGCTCGCGCGTGCCCAAGAGGTTCAGGTTCGGGCCGTTGAGGATATAGAGCGCAAAGGCCATGGCTGGTCCGGCGGTTTGACGCCGCCGGGCTCGCCCGCGGCGGGCCTACTTATAGAAAGCCGTATGCCGGAGGGAAAGCCTTGTTCAGCAGGTCGCCTGCCCGCACTTGCGCACCGCGTCGATCTTGCCCTTGAGCGTGGCAAAGCCGACGGCGCCCGGCACCACCTCATTGGCGATGATATAAGTGGGCGTGCCGGAAATCCCGAGTTTCTCGGCGAGCTCCGCGCTCTCCTCAAGCGTTGCGTTGACTTCCGGGCTCTTCATGTCGCGCTCGAGCCGCGCCATGTCGAGGCCGACCTCCTTGGCGACGGCAAGCGCGCGGTCGC
>JAYUHJ010000403.1:0-3568 GCA_043767065.1 Hyphomicrobiales bacterium
CGTCGTGACCTGCCCGCCGGAAGACGAATAGTGGCGCTGCTCGTCACCGGCGCCATGGGACACGTTGGTTGCAGCGTTGCACGCGTTGCAGCCGAGCGCGGCCTGGACGTCGTCGCACAATACTTGAACCGTTTCGACGAGAAAGCCGCTGCGGATCTTGGACCGGCGGTGAAGTGGAGACGTTGCGATCTCAGCAAGCCGCAAGAGGTCGCTGCGCTCTCGGCAAGTGAGAACATCGACGGATGCGTCCATAGCGCGGCGCTGCCGAATGAAGAATCGACGCGGCCGGCGCCGAGCGCGGCGTTTCAGGTCAACGTGGCAAGCGTGCAAAGCCTGCTCGAGCTTGCGCGCAGTGGCGGCTGGCGGCGGTTCATCCTCGTCAGCACGGGCTCGGTGTTCCAGCGCTGGACCGACCGCAACAAATCCATCCACGAGTCCGAGCCGACGTCGCCGATAAACGTCTACGCTTCCACCAAGCACTGCGCCGAGCTGCTGACGTCGATGTACAAGAACGCGTACGGGGTGAGCGCCGCCACGGCGCGCATCTCGTGGGTGTACGGGCCGCCGCTGGTGCCGAAGACCTTCGATGGCCCGCGCGGACCCGTTCCGCATTTCCTGCGCCGAATGCTGAGAGGGGAGAAGGTCGATGAGCCCAGCGGCGGCGACTTCGCGGCGAGTTTCACGCATGTAGACGACTGCGCGCAAGGCTTGATCGCTCTCTATGAGGCCCAGGCGCTGGAGCACGCGATCTATCACGTAGGTTCCGGCAGGAACTACAGCACTTTCGAAGTCGTCGAGGCAGTACGCGCCGCGGTGCCGGGCTGCACGCTGAAGGTGGGTCCCGGCACCGAGCCTTGGACTCGGTACACCGTGATCCGCGGCCCGCTCAACTGCGACCGCATGCGCGAGGAGCTCGGTTTCGTGCCGCGTCTCGGTCTGGAAGCCGGCGTGGCGCAGTTCGCGGCCTGGATGCGCGCCAACCCGGCGGTGCTGCAATGAGCGCTCAGGCGACTTTCCCCGTTTCCAGGGGAATTGCTTTTCAGCTGGCCGCGGCGGCGCCGGGCGCGGTGTACCTGCTCGTCATCCTGTGCGCAGGGCTCGCAGTTTGGCGTCCCGCGTTTTTCAGCGTCGCGAATCTCACCAATGTCGGTCTGCAGATCGCCGTGCTTACCATTGTGTCGCTCGGCATGACGCTCGTCATCCTGACCGAGGGCATCGATCTCAGCCTCGGCGCGGTGCTCGGCCTTGCCGGCGTGGTCATGGGCATGGTGCTTGTCTCCGGGTATCCGCTCATGGCAGGGGTCGCCGCAGCGATCGTTGTCGGCATCGTTTTCGGTCTGGCGAACGGCGCGATGGTCGCGTGGACGGGAATGCCGCCCTTTATCGTCACGCTCGGCACTCTGGGCGTGGCGCAAAGCTTCGCGATGGTCCTGACCCAGGGAAATTCCGTGACTGGCCTTCCGGCGCAGGTCCGCTGGTTCAACGAGGGTCTGGTGCTCGGCATTCCGGTTCCGCTGCTGGCCACCGCCGTGCTTTTCTTCCTGACCTATCTGCTCCTCTATCACACGCGCTTCGGACGTTACGTATTCGCGATCGGCGGGAATCGGCGCGCGCTCGCGCTCTCCGGCGTGCGCGTTTCCGTTTATCTCGTCGCGGTCTACGTCTTCGCCGCGGTCATGGCCGCGCTCGCGGCTTTCGTCATGACGGCACGTATGAATTCCGCGCATCCGACGATCGCGATCGGACTGGAGTTCGATGCCATCGCCGCGGTGGTGCTCGGCGGCACGTCCTTTGAGAAAGGGCGCGGTGGCATCGTTGGCACGCTCGCAGGCGCGGCCGCGGTCGGCGTACTGCGCAACGGACTCAACCTCGTCGGCGTGAGCGCGGAATGGCAGGTCGCGGCGATCGGCCTGGTCATCATCGCTGGCGTGGCTTTCGATTCGGTGCGGGGGCGGACATGAACCAGGGTCTCGCGCTGCCGGGTTTCCTCGGGCGCTTGCCGGCCGATCGCCTCTTCGTCGTCGTATCGCGCGCGACCGCGCTGATCGCGATCGTGCTGGTCTTGAGCGCGCTAAGCCCGCATTTCTTCACGGCGCAGAACCTCATCAATGTCCTGCGGCAGGCTTCGCTGCAATTCATCCTTTCCGCCGGGCTCACGCTCGTGATTCTTGCTGGCGGCATCGATCTCTCGGTAGGCGCGGTGCTGGGTCTGTCGGCCTGTCTCGGTGCTTCGCTCATCGCCGGCGGCCATTTACTGCTCGGCATCGTTGCGGCGCTCGGCGCCGGGCTCGCCTGCGGCATGGTGAATGGATTCCTGGTGACGCAGTTCCGCATCCCCGCGTTCATGGCGACTTACGGCATGTTGTGGATTGCATCCGGCGTCACTCATGTTTTCATGAAGGGCGAGGTGATCCACGGCTTCGACAAGACGTTCCGCTTCATCGGCGCGGGCCACGTTGGGCCGATTCCCGCGCCGGTTATCGCGGCGGCGGCATTGCTCTTCGCGCTGCATGTACTGCTGCATCACATGCGCCTGGGGCGCGCGGTCTTCGCGATCGGCGGCAACCCGGTCGCGGCGCGCTTGTCAGGCATGCCGGTGAAGCGCCATCTCGTCACCGTCTACGCGTTGAGCGGGCTGCTTGCGGCATTCGCGGGATTGGTGGTCATCGCGCGCGTGAACGCCGCCGATCCGGGCATCGGCGAGGAGCTGTTGCTCCCCGCCATCGCGGCCGTCTGTCTTGGCGGCACATCGCTCCTTGGTGGCCAGGGCGGCATCGCGGGGACGCTTGTCGGCTCCCTGATCCTGGCGTTGATCATCAACGGCATGAATCTTCTCAGCGTCTCCACCTTCTGGCAGGCAGGCGCAATGGGGTTCATCGTTCTCGCTTCAGTTTTCGCCGACCAGATGGGAGGCCGGCGTGTCGCTGCAGTAGCTCACCACACTTACCGAGGAGGAAAGTCATGAATCGCATCAAAGGTCGTAGACGGGTCCTGGCAGCTGGCGCAGCTGCGCTGGGAAGCGTATTTCTCGCGCCCGCGGCCATGGGCCAAGCCGGCCAGAAGCCGCTCAAGCTGGCAGTATTCACGAAAAACCTCACCAATCCGTTCTGGAATGCGGTGCGCGTGGGTGCCGACAAGGCCGGCAAGGACCTGGGCGTATCCATCGAGCATGCCGCGCCCACCAAGCCCGATAACATCGAGGAGCAGACGAGGCAGGTGGAGGACTGGATCGTGAAGAAGCCCGACGGCTTCGTTTTCGTCCCGGTCGATTTCAAGGCGCTGGTGCCAACGATCCAGAAGGTCAATAAGGCCGGCATCCCGCTCGTCGTCTTCAATAACCGCATGACTGACGTCGGCTACGTGAGTTATATCGGGTCCGACGACGAGACCATCGGTTACGAAATCACCAAGCACCTGATCAAGGCGATGGGCGGCAAAGGCAAGATCATCCATATCGACGGGGTTCCGGCCGCCATCACGGCGCAAAACCGGAAGAAAGGATTCGACCGCGCGCTCAAGGAGTTCCCGCAAGTCGAGCTCCTCGCCTCGCAGCCCGGCAACTACCGCC
>JAYUHJ010000404.1:0-3552 GCA_043767065.1 Hyphomicrobiales bacterium
CGCACATGGGCATCGAGGTGGCCCCCAAACTCGATCTCAAACAGATGCTGGCGTTCAAGGACGAGGGCGTCAAAGGCAACGTCGATGGCGTCGCGTATCTGTTGAAGAAGAACAAGATCGACAGCTACCACGGCACGGGGCGAATCGTGGGCCCCGGCAAGATCGAGATCACCTTCATCAACGGCGAGAAGCAGGCGCTCGAGGCAAACTCCATCGTCATTGCAACGGGATCGGACGTGGCGCGGCTGCCCGGCATCGAGATCGACGAGAAAACCATCGTCTCCTCGACCGGCGCGCTGACGCTGGCCAAAGTGCCCAAGAAGCTCCTCGTCATCGGCGCCGGTATCATCGGGTTGGAGATGGGCTCGGTTTGGCGCCGGCTCGGCTCAGAGGTGCTGGTCGTTGAATATCTGGACCGCATTCTCCCCGGCATGGACGGCGATGTTGCGCGCAGCTTCCAGCGCATTCTGGCAAAGCAGGGCATCACCTTCCGGCTCGGCTCGAAAGTAACGGGCGTGAGCAAAGGCAAGGGCGGACTTTCCGCATCCGTTGAACCCTCGGCCGGCGGCAGTGCCCAGACCATCGACGCCGATGTCGTGCTCGTCGCTGTGGGCCGCGTGCCCTATACCGAAGGCCTTGGCCTTGCCGAAGCGGGCATCGCGCTCGACGCGAAGAAGCGCATCACCGTCAACGCGCACTACGCGACGAGCGTCCCCGGCGTCTACGCCATCGGCGACGTCATCGCCGGGCCGATGCTCGCGCACAAGGCGGAGGATGAAGGCATCGCGGTCGCGGAAATTCTCGCGGGTCAGGCCGGCCATGTGAACTACGACGCGATCCCGAACGTGATCTACACGTTCCCCGAGGTCGCTTCGGTCGGCAAGACCGAGGAGGAGCTGAAGGCCGCGAATGTGAGCTACAAGATCGGCAAGTTCCCGTTCACCGCCAACGGCCGCGCCAAGGTGAACAAGACCACCGACGGTTTCGTGAAGATTCTGGCCGACAGCGCCACCGACCGCGTGCTCGGCGTGCACATCATCGGCGCCGACGCGGGCACGCTGATCGGTGAAGTGACGCTCGCCATCGAGTTCGGCGCTTCAGCCGAGGACATCGCCCGCACCTGCCACGCGCATCCGACCTTGTCGGAGGCGATAAAGGAAGCCGCGCTCGCGGTCGACGGACGGCCGATCCATATGTGATCGGCGATTAGGCGTGCCGGCATCCATCGATGGTCATGCCGGGCTTGTCCCGGCCATCCACGTTTTCAAAGCGCCATAAGTGGGAAGAAGACGCGGATGCCCGGCACAAGGCCGGGCATGACAAGAAAGGGCCAAAAAACGGCTTCTTGACAATATTCCTAAAAGGACTAAATTCCATCCAATCCCCTCCCATCCGAGGGCCATGACCTGGATCCGGGTTCGGCCATGGGGGAGGGGTCGGCGCCCGCGCCGTGGTGCTCCGGCACTGCGTCCCGGGTGGCTCCAGGGCTCCGCCTCCCGCCACTAAGAGCGGGCGCGAGGAGCTCGCTGACGGAGGGCCCAGCACGGCCCACGAAAAGCGCGGCCTGGAGTCAGATGTCGCCGCGTGCGGGCTGCCGGAAGGCGCCCCTAAGACCAGATGGTCTCCGGTGCAATTCCGGAGACACGCGCCGGAACCGGCGCCCGCACCCCTCGGGCTCGAGGGGAGACTGAAGGGGCAAAGCATGATCCGGCGCGAAAACCGCGCGCGGAGACGAGGGAGTTTGGCTTTAGATCAGATGCAGCGCGTGCAGCAGCTCCGGCCGGAACAGGCCGAGTCCTGTGATAGCGACGCCGAGGAGGCCGAGCGCGCCCGCGCCCCAGGCCAGCGCCATCATCCCGGTGATCACCGACGCGGAAGCCAGCACGATCCCGATCTGCAGCGCCGCCGAGGCGATCTCGTAGTGGTGATATCTCGTTAGCGAATCGTCGCGCTTCTTTTCGGCGGCGACCGCGCGCGCGGCGAGCTCCTTCCTGCCCTCTTGCGTCTCGGGCTCGGTGTCGTAGCGCGCCGCGGCTCTCTGCCAATTCTCGATGCGCTTCAACTTCGCGTCGCGCTGCGCCGGATCGGCGGTGGCGACGATGTCGAGCTCGACCGCTTCGGCTGCGGTGCGCACCGCGGTCATGCGGATGGTCTTGGCCTGGAAGAAGGCCCAGAGATTCGAGGCTTCCACGTTGTAGCCGATGCCGGCGGTCTGCGCGGATTTGCCGAGCGTCTCGGAAAAGGCGAGGAACAGCGCAATCACCGAGATCAGAAGCGCTATCTTCTTATTAGAGCCCTCCAGATGCATCGCTCCGTGAGCAGCTTCTTCGGATTTGGCAGCCATGGCGTTCTCCCCGATAATTTCGTTCGACACGCTTTCATAGAGAAGTGGAATTTCGCAAGGGTCAGCTGCGCGCGCGCGGATGCGCCGCCTTATAGGCCTCGATCAGCCGCGTCGAATCAACCGCGGTATAGATCTGTGTGGTGGAAAGCGACGCGTGGCCCAGGAGTTCCTGGATCGCGCGCAAGTCGCCGCCGCGCGACAACAGATGCGTCGCGAAGGAATGACGCAGCGCGTGCGGGGTCGCGGTCGGCGGCAGGCCCAGCGCACCGCGAATCTCGCTCATCGCGAGCTGTACGATGCGCGGCGAGAGCGGCCGCCCTCCTGTGCCTCTGAAAATTGGCGCGTCGGGTTCGAGGTCGAACGGGCAGAGCCGCACGTAGTCCTCGATTACCTGAAGGACGGGCGCCAGCACCGGCACCACGCGCGTCTTGTTGCCCTTGCCGAGCACGGTAAGCGCGTCGCCGGCGCCGGGTTTCGGCACATCGCGGCGCTTCAGGCCGAGGGCTTCGGAAATGCGCAGGCCCGAGCCGTAGAGCAGCGCGAGCACCGCGGCATCGCGCGTCAGCACCCATTGCTCGCGCCGCTCGCCCGAGCGCAAAGCGGGATCGGAAACCGCCTTGGCGGCGCCGATGGTGAGGGGCTTGGGCAACGAGCGGGGCACGCGCGGCGCCCGCACGGCAGAGAGTGCAGCTACCTTGCCCCTGCCTTCGCGCTCGAGGAAACGGGCGAATGAGCGCGTCGCCGCCAACGCGCGCACCAGGGTCCTGGCCTCGATGCCGTCGCGGCGGCGGTGCGAGAGCCAGGCGCGGATATCGGCCGGCGACAGCTTGGCCAGTTCCGTGAGCTTCGGCTTGCCGCCCAGATGCTCGGTGAGGAATGCGAGGAATGCTGCAACGTCGCGGGCATAGGTTTCGCAGGTCTTCGGCGCGAGGCGGCGTTCGATACCCAGGAACGCAAGCCAACGCGCGGCTTCGCGCGCGACATCGGGCGCTGCGACGGCTGCGACCACTGCGGTCGCCTCTTCGAGGTTGGAGCCTTTCGTCCGCCGCTTGACCATGGCCGGTCCCTTGACAGCGCCGCGCGCAATCGGTCCGCTCGCAACAACTCTGACGAGACGAGCGGAACCATGGCCGAGCGGACCGTCGACGTGCTCGTCCCCGTCGCCGTCGACTCACCCTATACATACCGCGTTCCCGAGGCGCTCGTCC
>JAYUHJ010000405.1:0-3548 GCA_043767065.1 Hyphomicrobiales bacterium
CTCGTCGCGCGCATGCTGGCGACCATGATGTGCGTCGAGGGAAGATCGGAACTGGCGGACTAGGGAACATCGCAATGCGCAATGCGTGGGAAGGCTTCAGGTTCGATCTCGGCGAGACCGCCGACATGCTGCGCGAGACGGTGCGCAGTTTTTCCGCCGATCATATCGCGCCACGCGCCGACGAGATCGACAAGACCAACACGTTTCCGCGCGACCTGTGGCCGAAGCTCGGTGAGCTCGGGCTCCTCGGCATTACGGTCGAAGAAGAATATGGCGGTGCGGGGCTCGGTTATCTCGAGCATTGCGTGGCGATGGAAGAAGTGAGCCGCGCTTCCGCTTCGATCGGGCTGTCCTACGGCGCGCATTCGAATCTGGCGGTCAACCAGCTGCGCCGCAACGGCAACGAGAAGCAGAAACGCAAATATCTGCCGAAGCTGATCTCCGGCGAGCATCTGGGCGCGCTCGCCATGTCGGAGCCGGGCGCGGGCTCCGATGTGGTCGGCATGCGCACGCGCGCCGAAAAGAAGGGCGACCGTTACGTGCTGAACGGCTCGAAAATGTGGATCACCAACGGGCCGGGCGCGGACACGCTGATCGTGTACGCCAAGACCGATCCGGCGGCCGGCGCGCGCGGGATCACGGCGTTCCTGATCGAGAAGGGAATGAAGGGATTTTCCACCGCGCAGAAGCTCGACAAGCTCGGCATGCGCGGCTCCGATACCTGCGAGCTGGTGTTTCAGGATTGCGAGGTGCCGGAGGAGAACGTGCTCGGCAAGCCAGGCGAGGGCGTAAAAATCCTGATGAGTGGCCTCGATTACGAGCGCGTGGTGCTGGCGGCGGGTCCGCTCGGCATCATGCAGGCGTGCCTCGACGTGGTGCTGCCCTATGTGCACGAGCGCAAACAGTTCGGCGAGCCGATCGGAAATTTCCAGATGGTGCAGGGCAAGCTCGCCGACATGTATGTCGGCATGAACGCATGCAAGGCCTATGTCTATGCAGTGGCGCGCGCATGCGACCAGGGCAAGACCGCGCGCGAGGACGCGGCCGGCGCGATCCTGTTCGCGGCGGAGAAGGCGACCCAGGTCGCGCTCGATGCGGTGCAGCTCTTGGGCGGCAACGGCTATATCAACGACTACCCGACCGGGCGGCTGTTGCGCGACGCCAAGCTCTACGAGATCGGGGCGGGGACTTCGGAAATCCGCCGCATGCTGATCGGAAGGGAGTTGTTTGAGAAGACGAAATAGGAGGCCAGTGTCTAGTTAGAATTGACAAGTGTCCATAGTTTATGTCATAATCAATTGTGTTGACTAGCATGGAGCTTTGACATGGGCATCGACCCGCGCCAAATGGCAAAATTGACGAAGGGCCTGCCTTCCAAGTCCGCGAAGATGCGGGCGCTGGCGGCCGCTGGTTACGAACGCAGTGAAATCGCCCGCTTCCTCGGAACGAGCTACCAGTTCGTGCGCAATGTCTTGCTTCGAGAAGAGGTGCGACAGGCGAGGGCCGGCACAGGCGCGGCTGCAACAGCGGCCTCGTCGGATCGCGCGGAACTCAAGCCTACCAAAGTGCGACTCGGGCCGGACGGGCGTGTGGTCATACCGGCAGCGTTCCGCGATGCACTGGCCCTGAAGGACGGGGACGTGATGATCGCATCGCTGGAAGATGGCGAGTTGCGACTTGCGACCATGGCGGCGGTTGCTCGCAGGGTTCAGGCGATCGTCCGGCAATTCGTGCCCGAGGGCGTGTCGTTATCCGATGAATTGATCGCGGAGCGCAGAAGGGAAGCGGCGCGCGAGGGGCAAGATGGCTAGCGCTGTGCTCGACTCGTCGGCCGTGCTCGCGGTCATGAATGCGGAACCGGGAGCCGATGCGGTGATCGCGGTCATGGCAGACTCGATGATCTCCACGGTGAACATCTCGGAAGTGATCGCGAAGCTCGTCGAACGCGGGACGACGCTCGACCGCGCACGCAGCTCGCTACGCTCATTCGATTTGGTGATCGCCGACTTCGACCTGCCTTTGGCGGAAACCGCTGGCGAACTACGCCGCAGCACGAAAAAGGCCGGCTTGTCGATCGGCGACCGCGCCTGTCTCGCCTTGGCATTACGCGAATCCGCGCCCGTCCTGACGACGGATCGGGCCTGGGCCGGGCTCGATCTCGGCATCGAAGTACAAATCATCCGCTAAATGCTTTTCGTCCGGACGTTTTCGGAAAGACGATGCAAGCCGATGAAAAGCAGGTCGGTTCCGCTGGTGGCTGCGATTTTTCTGTGCGCCGTGTGTCCGGCGCAGGCGCAGACGCGCGAGCCGACGGTGCAGGAACTCACAGCGGTGCGGTATTGTTTTGCGAAATATGAGGACAAGCTGGAAATCGAAACGAACTGCCTGTTCAAGCTGGTCGCGGAACCTTGCATGGAGACGGAAGGCGGTTATTCGACCTTCGGCATGGCCGATTGCCACCGCATCGAGGCGAAGATCTGGGACCGGATCCTGAACGAGAATTTCAGGGAACTGCTCGCCGATATCAAGGACAAGGAGCGAGAGAAGAAGTTGCGCGAGATGCAGCGGGCCTGGATCGTGAGCCGCGACCGCACGTGTGAATTTTATGACCGGGAGATTCACGGCTCGCAGGCCATCCCCATGGCAGCCGCGTGCATGGCGCGCGAAACGGCACGGCGCGCTATCCTGCTCAAGGGCTTTCAAGGCATCTAGTTCGCAATTATAAGGTCCGAATGTCCCTCACCTCCGATCTCCGCGCCGCGCTGCTGAAGGTCTCGGCCGCGACCGTCACCACGGTACTTATCAAGCAGGGCGTGCGGCGCCATTTCATCGAGGGTGCCCGGCCGCTGGTGGGCGAGGGCGAACGGGTGGTGGGCGAGGCCTTCACTTTGCGCTTCATTCCGGTGCGCGAGGACATCGCCACCACCGCCTCCTGGGCCGATCCGCGCTCGACGCGCGGCGCGATCGAGGAAATGCCCGCCGGCTGCGTCGCGGTCGCCGACGCCATGGGTGTCACTGCGGCGGCAATTTTCGGCGATATCCTGGCCATGCGGATGAAGGTGCGCGGAGTGGCGGCACTGGTTACCGACGGTATGCTGCGCGATCTCGACGGCATGCGAGCCACGGGCCTGCCGACCTGGTGCGCCGGCGTGGCGGCGCCGCCTTCGGTTGGCGGGCTCACCTTCGTGGGCTGGCAGGAGCCGATCGGCTGCGGCGGCGTCGCGGTTTATCCGGGCGACATCATCATTGCCGACCGCGACGGCGCGGTGTGCATCCCTAAAGCGATGGTCGCTGCCGTGGCCGCCGAGGCCACCGAACAGGAGCAATTCGAGGCCTGGGCGTTCGAGCAGATCAAGAATGGCGCGCCTTTGCCCGGCACCTATCCGCCGAACGAGCAAACCAAGGCGCGTTACGCGGCCGAAAAGAAAAAGGGGCGTTGAAATGGCGTTCACGCAATCGGTGGAAGCGAACGGCGCAAAAATTCCGCTTCTGGGGCTCGGCACCTGGGACGTGCGCGGCAGGAATTGCGTGAGCCAGGTCGCGCAGGC
>JAYUHJ010000406.1:0-3545 GCA_043767065.1 Hyphomicrobiales bacterium
TCGCTCAAGGACCTGCGCAATCGCATCGCCTCGGTGAAGGCGACGCAGAAGATCACCAAGGCGATGCAGATGGTCGCCGCGGCGAAGCTTCGGCGCGCGCAGGTGGCGGCGGAAGCGGCGCGGCCCTATGCGGAGCGCATGAACCGCGTGCTCGGCAATATCGCAGCCAGCATCGACGTGTCGCCGGAATCGCCGAAACTACTGGCCGGCACCGGCAAGAGCGACGTGCATCTCCTGGTGGTTTGCACCGCCGAACGTGGCCTGTGCGGGGCCTTCAACTCGTCGATCGTGCGGCTCGCGCGCGAGCGGGCGCTTTCTCTGACGGCGCAAGGCAAGCAGGTGAAGTTCCTATGCGTCGGGCGCAAGGGCTTCGATCAGCTGAAGCGGCAATATGAGAAGCAGATACTCGAGACCGTCGATCTGCGCGCCGTGCGCAGCCTCGGCTATGGCAATGCGGATGCGATCGGAAAGAAGATCGTTGCGCTCTTCAATGAGGGCGCCTTCGACGTCGCCACGCTCTTCTATGCGCGCTTCAAATCGGTGATCTCGCAAATCCCGACGGCGAAGCAGATCATTCCCGCGGAGTTCCCCGAGACGAAGAAGGAAGAGAACAGCGCGATCTACGAATTCGAGCCCGAGGAGGATGAAATCCTCGCCGAGCTGCTGCCGCGCAATATCTCGACGCAAATTTTCAGCTCACTGCTCGAAAACGCCGCCTCCGAACAGGGCGCGCGCATGAGCGCCATGGACAACGCGACCCGCAATGCGGGCGACATGATCAAGAAGCAGACGCTGAAATACAATCGCACCCGCCAGGCGATGATCACGAAGGAATTGATCGAGATCATTTCCGGCGCGGAAGCGCTATAATCCAATTCGGTAGAGGACGAGCATGGCGACGCAAGCAGGCACCAACAAAGTCGGGCGGATCACCCAGGTCATCGGCGCGGTCGTGGACGTGCAGTTTCCCGACCAGCTGCCGGAGATCCTGAATGCGCTGGAAACCCAGAACCACGGCAACCGCCTGGTGCTCGAGGTGGCGCAACATCTGGGCGAATCCACCGTGCGCACCATCGCCATGGATTCTTCCGAAGGTCTGGTGCGCGGTCAGGAAGTCACCGACACCGGCCAGCCGATCGAAGTTCCGGTCGGCGACGAGACGCTCGGCCGCATCATGAACGTGATCGGCGAGCCGGTGGACGAGGCCGGCCCGATCAAGACCAAGGCACGGCGCGCCATTCATCAGCCGACGCCGTCCTATACGGATCAATCGACCGAGGCGGAAATCCTGGTCACCGGCATCAAGGTCGTCGATTTGCTCGCGCCTTACGCCAAGGGCGGCAAGATCGGCCTGTTCGGCGGCGCCGGCGTCGGCAAGACCGTGCTGATTCAGGAGCTGATCAACAACGTGGCCAAGGCGCACGGCGGCTATTCGGTGTTCGCCGGCGTCGGCGAGCGCACGCGCGAAGGCAACGATCTCTATCACGAGATGATCGAGTCGGGCGTCAACAAGAAGGGCGGCGGCGCCGGTTCGAAGTGCGCGCTGGTGTTCGGCCAGATGAACGAGCCGCCCGGTGCGCGCGCCCGTGTCGGCCTCTCGGGCCTTACCGTCGCCGAGCATTTCCGCGACCAGGGCCAGGACGTATTGTTTTTCGTCGATAACATTTTCCGCTTCACGCAGGCGGGCTCGGAAATGTCGGCGCTACTCGGGCGCATTCCCTCGGCGGTGGGCTACCAGCCGACGCTCTCGACCGACATGGGCGCGCTGCAGGAGCGGATCACCACCACCCACAAGGGCTCGATCACCTCGGTGCAGGCCATTTACGTTCCGGCCGACGACTTGACCGACCCGGCGCCGGCCACTTCGTTCGCGCATCTCGACGCCACTACGGTGCTATCGCGCTCGATCGCCGAGAAAGGCATCTATCCGGCGGTGGACCCGCTCGATTCCACCTCGCGCATGCTGTCTCCGCTGGTGGTCGGCGAGGAGCACTACGCGATCGCCCGCCAGGTGCAGCAGATCTTGCAACGCTACAAGGCGTTGCAGGACATCATCGCGATTCTCGGCATGGACGAGCTCTCCGAAGAGGACAAGATCGCGGTCGCGCGCGCGCGCAAGATCGAGCGGTTCCTGTCGCAGCCGTTCCACGTGGCCGAAGTGTTCACCGGCAGTCCCGGCGTGTTCGTCGATCTCGCCGATACCATCAAAGGCTTCAAGGGTTTGTGCGAAGGCAAGTACGATCACCTGCCGGAGGTCGCCTTCTATATGGTGGGCACGATCGAGGCGGCGGTCGAGAAGGGCAAGAAGCTCGCGGCGGAGGCTTGAGCCGCGCCGCGCGGAGGATGAGCGATGCGCAACATGAATAATAAGATCGTACTTCTGTTACTCGGCCTCGTCGTCGGCGGGATCATCGGCTACATAACGCGGCCGGAATCGGCCGAAGTTCGCATCGGCCCGATGAGTATCCAGATTACCGGGCCCGGACCCGCGCAGAGCGGCCCGCTCACCTCGGACCAGATGCAGCACGTCGTGCTGATCGCGATCCTGGGCGCCATCGTCGGCTTCGGCATCGGCATCGTGGCCGAGCGCGGCGGTTTCCGCACGTGAGTATCGAATAGACCATGGCCGTCTTCTCCTTCGAGCTCGTCTCGCCCACGCGCCTCGTCCATTCGGGCGAGGTCGAGGAAGTGATCGTGCCGGGCCTCGAGGGCCAGTTCGGCGTATTCGCGAACCATGCGCCGTTCGTCTCGTCGCTGCGGCCCGGCATCCTCACAATCAAAGCCGCGGGCGGCGAGAAGCGGCTCTATGTGCGCGATGGCTTCGCCGAGGTGAATCCGAAGGGGCTCACGGTGCTCGCCGAGGTCGCGGTTCCGGTCGAGGACGTCACCGCCGCCAACATGGCGGACGAGGTCGCGGAGGCGGAGCGTGCGCTAGGCGAAGCCAAGGAAGGTCCCGCGCGCGACAAGGCGGCAGAGCGGGTCGATCAGTTGAAGACAGTTGCCATCGAGCTCGGCGGGGTTCGGCATTGAATCTGGATAGTTCTAGCCACTTTATTGCGGACGCGTAGGAATTCACGATCCTTTCGGCTTTATTGGCCCCTTTGGAACACCAGATCCCCCGCTTGGTGGTTTCGGTGGATTTTTAGGTGGATTGGGGCGAACGCCTTCGCGAATTATTTCTCGAGTAGG
Source organism: Hyphomicrobiales bacterium (assembly GCA_043767065.1). GTDB lineage: Bacteria > Pseudomonadota > Alphaproteobacteria > Rhizobiales > Xanthobacteraceae > JAHFPN01. Next base: position 3,190 of record JAYUHJ010000406.1, read on the forward strand.
CCGAACTCCACCGAGTGGCTTTATTCCGCCGCCGAGATTTCGCGGATCTCCTTTATTGCTTGCCATGAAGATTCTCCCTAAACGGCACGCTTCAGTTCAATAAACGCATAGTCGTCCGGCCTGAGAATTATTCCGGACGAATCGGGAATTCGGTTACGGAAACGTCCGGCGGCATCCAATTGCCAGAGCTCTTCTAAATAAAAGTGCCCGGAGTTAGGGAATACACCCGCATAAGAATGCTCACCGTAATAGCCGCCAATCTTTCGGCCGTCCTTCAAATGAACAATTACAAAGTAAGTTTCTCGCCGAAGAAAAACATCATCCCATGCGTTTTTTGAGGGGATGAGGAGTAGATT
>JAYUHJ010000407.1:0-3542 GCA_043767065.1 Hyphomicrobiales bacterium
AAAACTGGTTCGCTCACGTGGCCAGCGAACACCGCGCCGTTCGCGACAGCGTCGGCATGCTGGACATGAGTGCATTCGGCAAGTTCCGCGTCGAGGGCCCGGATGCCGAAGCTGTGCTGCAGAGTATTTCGGCGAACGATGTAGCCGTACCGCCGGGCCGCATCGTTTACACGCAGTGGCTCAACGCGCGCGGTGGCATCGAAGCCGATCTCACTATCACGCGCCTTGGCGAGACGTCGTTTCTCGTTGTGACATCGGCCGCCTCGAACGTACGGGACCTAGCTTGGCTGAGACGCCATGTCCCCTCGGAGGCACGCTGTATCGTTCTGGATGTGACGAGTGGCGAGGCCTGTCTCGCGGTCATGGGGCCGCGCGCGCGCGAGCTCCTTCAGCCGCTGACGACGTCCGATCTATCGAATGCCGGATTTCCTTTCGCCACTGCGCGGGTGATCGATCTCGGTATGGCTATTGTGCGCGCACATCGCATTAGCTACGTGGGTGAACTCGGCTGGGAAATCTATATTCCGACCGAGTTTGCTCGCCACGTATTCGAGCAAATCATGGCTGCTGGAAGGCCACATGGCTTACAACTGGTGGGCCTGCACGCGATGGACTCACTCAGACTCGAGAAAGCCTACCGCCATTTCGGTCACGACATCGGTGATGAGGATCACGTCCTCGAAGCCGGGCTCGGATTTGCCGTCAAGGTGGACAAACCGCGCGGGACTTTCGGTGATTTTCTCGGTCGGGAAGCCGTCCTCGCCAAGCGCGAGACGGGTTTGGTGCGACGTCTCGTGCAATTCAAACTGAGCAACCCGCAACCGCTGCTCTACCATACTGAGCCCGTGCTCTGTGACGACCGAGTCGTCGGCTATCTCTCCTCGGGCGCTTACGGACACACGCTCGGTACTGCGGTCGGATTGGGTTATGTAAGCTGCCAACCGGATGAGCCGGTGGAGGAAATGCTGGCCAAGCGCTTTCAAATCGAGGTTGCCGGAAATCGGTTTCCAGCCGATGCCAGCTTGCATCCCTTCTACGATCCTGTCAGCGCCCGAATCCGAATGTGAACGTGTCCGGGTACGAAAATGAGTACGACGCAAAGTTCCTGGTCGGACCCGCATTCGGGTCGATCATCTCAGCCGAAAGTTGCGGAATTTTTTCGAAAGAGCGACAATCAAATGTGGCGGTGGGTCTGAATGGTTTGGCGGATCGGCATTGATATCGGCGGCACGTTCACCGACGTGGCGCTCGTCGACGAGGCTACTGGTCGTATCGGCGTCACCAAGGCCCCCACAACGCCCGACGATTTTGGGAAGGGCGTGCTGTCGGCCCTCACCGTGGCAATGCAGCGCTACGGCTTGCAGGCCACCGATGTTGGGCTTTTGGCGCACGCAACGACCGTCGTCACCAACGCTATTCTCGAAGGGAAGGGAGCGCGCGCCGCGCTCGTCGCGACCCGCGGTTTTCGCGACGTTCTGGAGTTGCGCCGCTCTTCGCGTGCCGATCTCTACGACTTGTTCCAGGACCCACCCGGTACGCTGATTCGTCGGCGCAGGCGCTACGAGATCACCGAGCGAATCGGGTCCGATGGAGCGGTCGTCTTTGCATTGGCCGAGAACGAGATCGACGACCTGATCGCAACGATACGCCGCGAGAAGGTCGAGGCGGTCGCGGTCGCTCTGTTGTTCAGCTTTCTCAATCCAGCGCACGAGCAGCGACTGGGCGAGCGGTTGCGCGACGCCTTACCGGGCATACCCGTGTACCTCTCCCACGAAGTGCTGCCCGAGATCCGTGAGTTCGAGCGGACTTCGACGACAGCAGTGTGCGCCTACGTCGGGCCGATCCTCGCGTCGTATTTGCAGCGACTGGAGGAGGCTACGCGTGGCTTGGGCCTACCGCCGCTCTACGTTATGGGTTCCAACGGCGGCGTATTCGAAGTGGCTGAAGGCATCGCCATGCCGGCCATGGCCGTCGAGTCGGGGCCGGCCGCCGGCGTCGTTGCGGCGACGCTCGCAGCGCGCCAGATCGGGCGCCTCGACATCCTTTCTTTCGACATGGGGGGCACGACCGCCAAAGCCAGTTTGATCCGCAACGGCCAGTACGAGACGACTCCTGAATACGAAGTTGGCGGCGGCGCCAGTGGCAACCGCTTCATGAATGGGACAGGACATCCTATTCGTGTGCCCGTCATCGATCTGGCCGAAGTGTCGGCTGGCGGCGGCTCGATTGCCTGGGTGGATCGTGCGGGCGCACTGCGCGTCGGCCCCAAAAGCGCGGGCGCCGAGCCGGGGCCCGCTTGCTACGGCCGCGGCGGCAGAGAGCCGACGGTGACGGACTGCAATCTGCTGCTTGGTTATCTCGATCGCAGGTCGCTGCTCGGCGGCGAACTTACAATCGACTTCGCGGCGGCCGAACGGGCGATCAGGGAGCGGTTGGCCGACCCCTTGAGGCTCGACACGCGGACCGCAGCGGCGGCCGTCATCGACATCGTCAACAACGCCATGGCGGAGGCGCTGAAGATCGTGTCGGTACAACGCGGCCACGATCCGCGTGAATTGTCCCTGATGGCCTTCGGCGGCGCAGGTCCTCTGCATGGGGTGGCGCTGGCTGACGAACTGGGCATCGCCGAAGTGATCTGCCCGCCAATCCCCGGAGCATTTTCAGCACTTGGCCTTGTCGGCTCCGACCTCAAACGTGACTACGTGCGCACTGTTTATACGAGCAGCGCCAAGGCCGATCCGGCGGCGGTAGAGGCTGCCTTTCAGGCCATGGAGCGGGACGGGAACACCATGCTCGATCGGGCGCAGGTCCCACCTGGCAGCCGGCGTTTCGAGCGCTCCGTCGACGCACGCTACGAGCGTCAATCCTATGAGTTGAGCGTGCCGGCGCCGAACACGCCTATCGATACAGCAACGATTGCGGCAATCGCGGACGCCTTCCACGACCGTCATGCTCAGACGTACGGACACGACAACCGCTCCGAGCCAGTCCAGTTCGTCAGTCTGCGCGTTGCGGCCATCGGGGCGATCCCGCCTCTACTCCTGCGGCAGGGGACGGCGAAATCGGGCACCGACCCGATCAAGGCACGGCGCAGCGTATGGTTCCGCGCCACGGGCGTCGTCGATGCGTTGATCTTCGATCGCGGCCGCATGCCAGCTGGTTTCGCGGTCGCCGGGCCGGCCGTGATCGAAAGCCTCGAGTCGACCATTCTCGTGCCTCCCGCCTGGACAGCGCGTATGGACGATGCGGGATACGTTTGGTTGACGCGATCGCCAGCGCAAGACAAAGAGGATGGACCATGAGCCTGGCTCCCGCTGCTGCCGATCCCGCCACCTTCGAGATCGTCAAGAACTCCTTCTACAAGATCGCCGAAGAGATGCGGGTCGTGCTGTGCAAAACCGCCTACTCGCCCATTCTCAAATCCGCCGGCGACTTCTCGTGCGGCGTGTTCGATGCCCGGGGCGACATGGTCGCGCAAGGGCCGGATTTGCCGATTCATCTGGGTTCCATGCCCGATGCCGTGCGCGCCGTGGTCGCCGCAT
>JAYUHJ010000408.1:0-3539 GCA_043767065.1 Hyphomicrobiales bacterium
CCGCCGAGCAGCACGCGCCCGATCTGGTGCGCCGCCTGCTCGCCGAGACCATTCCGTCCGGCGTGCTGGTCAATGTGAATTTCCCCGATTGCCCGCCGGACGAAGTGCGCGGCATCGCCGCGACCGCGCAGGGCAGGCGCGACCCGGGCTTGCTCCGCATCGAGCCGCGCCATGACGGCCGCGGCAATCCCTATTACTGGATCGCGTTCGAGCGCCGCCCGCGCTCCGGTGCGCCGGGCACCGACATCGCCGCGATAGAGGACAAGTGTATAGCGGTCACGCCCTTGCGCCTCGACATGACCGATGAGCCGTTCATGACGAAGCTCGCGGGCCTATTTTCGAATTCTAAATGAACGCCGCCAAGCCCGATCCGCTCGCCGAAGAGCGCATGGAGTTCCTGCTCTCTATGCGCCGCCGCGGCGTGCGCGACATTCGCGTGCTGCGCGCGCTGGAGCTGGTGCCGCGCGAGCGCTTCATCGAGGGCGGCCAGGCCGGCATCGCCTATGCCGACCAGGCGCTGCCGATCTCCTGCGGCCAGACCATCAGCCAGCCCTATGTGGTGGCGGCGATGACCGAGGCGCTGGCGATCGAGCCCACCCACAACGTGCTCGAGATCGGCACCGGCTCCGGCTACCAGGCCGCCATTCTCGCGCATCTCGCGGGCAAGGTCGTCTCCATCGAACGCTACAAAACTCTCGCAGACGTCGCACGCGAGCGGCTGAAGGCGCTCGGCCTCGACAATGTCACCGTGATCGCCGGCGACGGTGCGCTCGGCGCCCCCGAGTTCGCTCCGTTCGACAGCATCATCGTCACCGCCGCGGCGCCGGAAATTCCACCCGCTCTCCTCGATCAGCTGAAGGAAGGCGGCATTCTTGTCGCGCCGATCGGGGCGGCGGGAAGCGTGCAGACGCTCGCCAAATTCACCAAAGCGAGCGGGGGGCTGAAGCGCGAAGAGCTGATGGCTGTCCGCTTCGTCCCGCTGGTGGCAGGCAAGGCCGAGGCGACGTAATTCACGTCATCCCGGCCAAGGCCGTTTCCGATGCAGTCGGGAACGGGCCGCGAGCCGGGACCCATAATCACCGACCTCACGAAATTTGATCTGCCAGTGGTCATGGGTCCCCGCTTTCGCGGGGACGACCGGTTCAAACTCGGCATCCACCTAGCCCGGCTGCGAAATTCAATTCGTGGCCACATTCCATTAAGCCGCTGTTTACCGTTGCAGCGTCTACTCGGACGTCCAGTAGCGTTCCGAGTGAGTTGTCATGCGTATCGAGAAAACAGCGTTTCCGCGCCTTGCCGCGCTTGGCCTCATGGGCCTGGCGGCGGCTGCCTGTAGCCAGGAGACCGGGCGCTTCGCCGATCCATTTTCCAACCCGTTCCAGTCGCGGCCGGCCCAAGTATCGCCTCAAGTATCGGCTGCGCCCGACACCGCGCCGACCGGCACGGTGGTGAGCCAGCCGCTCGCGACCGTTCCCGCCGCACCCGCGCCCATCGCCACGCAGCCTACGTACATCCCGCCGACCACCGGCACGACACCGAAGGCCGGCTGGGATAGGAGCGGCGGCACCATCATCACGGTCCAGCACGGCGACACGGCCGATACGCTTTCGCGCCGCTATGGCGTTCCGCCGCCCGCGCTGCGCGCCGCCAACAATCTCCCCGTTGGCTCGAGCCTGCAGCCCGGCCAGCAAGTCGTGATCCCGGTCTATCACATGGGCACGCAACCCGCGCCGGTCGCGGCCAGGGCCGCGCCAAAAACTATAACGATGAGCGCGCCGAAACATTCGCTCACCCACAAGATCGCGCACGGCGATACGATCTATTCGCTCGCGCGCCGCTACAAGAAGCGCCCTGGCGAGATCGCCCGCGCCAATAACATCGACCTCAACACCAAACTGCGCGTCGGCCAGACGCTTTCGATACCCGGCGCCACAATCGCCGCAACCAAGCCCACACCCGCGCCGCGCGCTTCCGTGCCGCAGCCCAAACGCGCCGAGGCCCCGGCGCCGAAACCCGCGACCGAAACGGTTGCCAACGTCAATCCCATTACGCCCGAGCCGGCGCCCGCGCTCTCCGGCCCGCCGCAATTCCGCTGGCCGGTGCAGGGCCGCATCATTTCCGCCTTCGGCCCCAAGCCGAACGGCCAGCACAACGACGGCTTCAATATCGCGGTGCCCGAGAACACGCCGATCAAGGCGGCCGAAGACGGCATCGTCGCTTATGCAGGAAACGAACTGAAGGGCTACGGCAACCTCGTGCTCATCCGTCACGCCGACGGCTGGGTGACGGCCTACGCCCACGCCAGCGCCATCGTCGTGCGGCGCGGCGAGCAGGTGAAGCGCGGCCAGGTGATCGCGCGCGCCGGCCAGACCGGCGGCGTGGTGACGCCGCAAGTGCATTTCGAGATCCGCAAGGGCTCGCAGCCGGTCGATCCGGCGGCGCACCTGAAGACAGCGGGCTGAGATCGTCGCTCGGGACTAGACCTCCAAGGCGACACGCGGGGCGGCCAGACCTCTAGGGGGCGCTGAGCCGCCCCGCGGCTTTTTTCGGCACCGTCATCCTGAGGTGTGAGCGAAGCGAGCCTCGAAGGATGACGGCGCTCCCTTCCGTTCGCCATCCTTCGAGGGCCGCGCTACGCGCGGCCACCTCAGGATGACGAATAATTTTTTGCCTCACCCCTTCGGCTTGCTCGTCGGCCAGTTGTGCGTCTCGCCGGTGGCGTCGCGGCACCAGCGATAGAACGCATCGTAAAGGCCCATGCCGGCCTCGAGCTGCTCCAGATCGTCCGCATACATGCGCGAGAGCCCGAACGAGGCGGCCAACAGGCCCGCGGCTTCCGGCATCAGATCGAGCCGCCCGGTGTCGGCGCCGCGCACGATCTTGGCCAGATGCAGCAAGGGCTCGGTGCCGAGTCCGAACTCCTCGATCATCACATCGAACGTGCAGCGCTCGCCGCGATGGCTCCAGAACACGCCCTCGATGTCGTAGGGCGCGCCCGAAAAGCGCTCGGCCACCGCCTTGACCTCCGCCGGCGCCACGAACAGAAACACCGCGTTCGGATCGATGAAGCGGCGGATCAGCCACGGGCAGGCGATGCGATCGACTTTCGGCCGCTCGCGCGTGACCCAGATCGTGCGGCCCTTCGGGTCCTGCGGCGGCAGCTTCGAAGCGACGACGAGCGGCAGGCTTGCCGCCTTCCAGGCCTCGAAGCCGCCTTCGGCAACGTCGGCGGGCACGCCCGCGTGCCGCAGCAACGCGGCGACGCCCTGGCTCAGCTTCTGGCCCTTTTGACAGAGCACGATGGCCGAGTGGCCGTTCAGTTCGCCGGCCCAGTTCGATGCGTTGGCGTGCGTGCGCCGCACCGAGCCGGGCACCAGCCGCGGATCGAGCGCGAAGTCCTCGACGGTGCGGACATCGACGAGAACGGGCGATTTCGGCGTACCGACCAGGCGCGCCAGCTTTTCAATGGAGATCGTGTTGATCGACGACATGATGCGTCCTCCGGTTCATGGGACGCGATGCTTCGGCATGTCGCCTCG
>JAYUHJ010000409.1:0-3535 GCA_043767065.1 Hyphomicrobiales bacterium
GGGGGCGAATAGGCGGCCCCGCCGAGGCGCGTTCAAGCGGTTGTGCGGCGCGCGTTCCCGGCTTATCTCTAGGGCAACGCAGGCGCGCGGCGCCGATCACAGCGTTTCCCGAGGAGGACCCCATGTCGTTCACGTTGCCGGAACTGCCCTACCCGCACGACGCGCTCGCCTCCTACATGTCGCGCGAGACGCTCGAATACCATCACGACAAGCATCATCTGGCCTACGTCAATAACGGCAACAATCTGCTCAAGGGCTCCGGGCTCGAGGACAAGAGCCTCGAGGAAATCGTGAAAGGCTCATTCGGCAAGAATGCCGGCCTCTTCAATAATGCCGGCCAGCACTACAATCACTCGCTGTTCTGGAAATGGATGAAGCCCAAGGGCGGCGGCAAGATTCCCGGCGAGCTGGAGAAGCGCATCGTCGCCGACCTCGGCTCGGTCGAGAAGATGAAGGAAGACTTCGTCCAGGCCGGCGTCACGCAATTCGGCTCGGGCTGGTGCTGGCTCGCGGTCAAGGACGGCAAGATCATCGTCAGCAAGACCGCGAACGGCGAGAGCCCGCTGGTGCATGGGGCAAGCCCGATATTGGGCTGCGACGTGTGGGAGCATTCCTACTACATCGATTACCGCAACCGCCGCCCAGACTACCTCAAGGCCTTCGTCGAAAGCATGGTGAACTGGGACTCGGTTGCGGAACTGGCGGCCAAGGCGCGCTGAACGGCCGCCGCGAAGCGACCGCGCATGGAAACGAGAGGTGGGACCCAAAGTCCCGCCTCTGTTGTTTGGTGTGACGAAAGCCGCTTTCCCAGGCTATCCGGGTATCGCGGTAGGCTTGTTTGCTGCTTTGCACCCTTACCCACTTGCGGTGCACCACAAATTTGCACAAATCTCGTTTCAATGACCAATAAATAGCCGCGCGGCGGGGGCTGAAAACCGCGTGCAAATAGGAACCGTTCGGGGCTGATTGTCCACGTACCCTCCATGCAAACTTTTTCTGCCATAGCGCGGCGGTTCACTGCCGCGCCGCTTGATGCTGCGGCCTGGGCGGTGCTCGCCGCGCTAGCCATCGTCGCGCTGCTTACCTTCGACGATTATGGGCTTGCGTGGGACGACTATTCGCATGGGCGCTACGGCGAGTTCTTGCTCGCCTATTACACATCCGGCTTCACGGATATGCGCGCCTTCGACCTCTACAATCTCCATTTCTACGGCGGCGGGTTCGACCTGGTCGCGGCGATTCTCGACAAGATCACGCCGTTCGACCTGTATGTAACGCGCCGGCTCACAGGCGCACTCGTGGGTCTCGCCGGCCTCCTCGTGGTATGGCGCTCGGCACGCCGCCTCGGCGGACCGGTCGCCGGGCTCGCCGCGCTCGTGCTGCTGGCGGCGACGCCGCTCTATTACGGTCACATGTTCATCAACGCCAAGGACACGCCGTTCGCGGTGGCGATGGCGTTCCTGGCCTACGCGATCGTGCGCAACTTCGAGGAATATCCGCGGCCGCGCATCCCGACGATCCTGCTGTTCGGTCTCGCGCTCGGACTTGCGGTCGGCACCCGCGTCATCGGCGGCATCGGACTCGTGTTCGCAGCGGCGGGCGTGCTGGTTCTGTTTGCGATCGACCGACGCGAACTCGGCGCCAAGGCCGCGGCCTGGCGCGTTGGGAGCTTCGCCGTCTCGCTCGGGCTCGCGCTGCCGCTCGCCTATGTGGTGATGGGTATCATCTGGCCGTGGTCTGTGCTCGCGCCGCTCAACCCGCTGCGCGCCGTCGAATTCTACTCGCACTTCTGGGAGAAGCCCTGGAAGGATCTATACGAGGGAGCACGCATCCTGATCACCGACATGCCGCGCACGTATGTGCCGCTGCTTTGCCTACTGAAACTGCCAGAGATTTTCGTGGCGCTGGGGCTGGCGGGAACCGCGGGCGGCAGCGTCGTCGTGTTGCGCGGCGGCGCCGAACCCTGGCGGCGCGCGTCGCTTGCACTTCTGATCGTGGCCGCAATGCTGCCGATCCTGATCGCAGTCGTCACGCGCCCTGCGCTCTATAACGGCATTCGCCATTTCCTGTTCGTGATCCCGCCCTTCGCGGTGCTCGGCGGGTTGGCTGCGGCGTATCTGCTCGATCGGCTTCGCGCATACGCGCGTCCTGCCGCGGCGGCCGGCATCGTCGCGTTCGTCGGTCTGCTTTCGGTGACCGTGGTCGATTTCTGGCGCATCCATCCGTACCAGTACGCTCTGTTTAACCACCTCGCCGGCGGCGTGCGCGGCGCGCAGAGTCAGTACATGCTCGACTACTGGGGCCTCGGCATGAAGGAGGCCTCGGAAAACCTACTCGCACGCCTTGACGAGATGAATGTAGAGCCGCCGCGAAACCGCAAATGGAAGGTCGCGGTCTGCGGCCCGGCGCACACGGTCGGTTTCGAGCTGGGCCCCGCCTTCGAGGCTACCGGCGACCCCAAGGGCGCCGATTTCGCGATCTCGCTCGGCACCTATTACTGCGCCAAGCTCAGCGCCCCCATACTCGCAACCGCCGAGCGGGAGGGTGTCGTGTTCGCACGCGCCTACGACCTGCGCGGGCGCACGATCGTCTCGACCTATATCGCGCCGGACGACGAGAAGAAGGTCTCCGACACGCCATCGACACCTGGCTCGCGGTAGCGTCCGCCCTTCGGCCAAGGTTCAAGCCATGCCCGTCCGCGCTTATGTGTTCGACGCCTACGGGACGCTGTTCGACGTCCATGCAGCCATTGCACGCTACCGTGCCGCAGCCGGGCTTGACGCGGACCGGCTTTCGGAGCTGTGGCGGACGAAGCAGCTCGAATACACCTGGACGCTGACGTTGATGGGCCGCTACGAGCCGTTCTGGCAGCTCACCGAGCGCGCGCTCGACTTCGCTCTGGCGCGGTTTCCGAGCGTCGATCGAGGCCTCAAGCCGAAGCTGCTGGAGGCCTATCGCGAGCTCGGCGCTTTCCCAGATGCGCGTGGGGCGCTTGAGGCGCTCAAGGCCAAGGCGTTTCCGACGGCGATCCTTTCCAACGGATCGCCGGACATGCTGGCGGCAGCGGTCGCCGCCGCCGGCTTCGGCAAGCTCATCGATCATGTGCTCTCGGTCGATACGATCCGCATCTACAAGCCGCGGCGCGAGGTCTATGCGCTGGCGACAAAGGCAATGGAGCTTCCGCCGGAGGCGATCGGCTTCGTATCGTCGAACCGCTGGGACGTGGCTGGCGCGGCGGCGGCCGGCATGACGGCGATCTGGATTGACCGCGGCGGTGTGCCCGCGGAGTACGGCGAATTCGCTCCAACCGCGACGCTGAAGAGTCTCTCGGAACTCGCGCAGCTTTCGGTGTGAACGTCCTCCGGCGACCCGGACTCACCTAGCGCCGCAGGATCCCGCCGAGCGCGCCGCGCACCAGTGCGCGGCCGATGGAGCCGCCCATTTTCCCGCCCAGGCTCTTGCCGAGATCGGCGGCGACCTGACCCGCCATCCGGTTCACTACGGTGCGGGTGACTTCGCGGGTGACGTATTGCCC
>JAYUHJ010000410.1:0-3531 GCA_043767065.1 Hyphomicrobiales bacterium
GAAATTCTTCGGCGTGTACACGGCAGCGACCCCGGCCTGCAGCAGGAGGCTCTCGTCCTCGGGCGGGATGATGCCGCCGACCACGACCGGCACTGCGAACCCCTCGCCGCGCATGCGCTCCATCACCTCGCGCACCAAGGGCACGTGGCTGCCCGACAGGATCGAGAGCCCGACCACGTGGGCGCGCTGGTCGCGCGCGGCGCTCACGATCTCGGCCGGTGTCAGCCGGATGCCCTCGTAGACCACGTCCATGCCGGCGTCGCGGGCACGGGCGGCGATCTGTTCGGCGCCATTCGAGTGGCCGTCGAGGCCAGGCTTGCCGACCAGGAACTTGAGCCGGCGGCCGAGCTTGCGGGAAACCGCGTCGACCGCATCGCGCACGTCGCCCAGCCCCTGAGCGTCGTTCCGCACCGCGCGGCCGACGCCGGTGGGCGCGCGGTACTCGCCGAACTCGCCGCGCAGCGCCGCGCCCCATTCGCCGGTGGTGACGCCTGCTTTGGCGCAAGCGATCGAGGGCGGCATGATGTTGCCGCCGTCGCGGGCGGCGCGCTTGAGCTCGCCTAGCGCCTTCTCGACCGCGCGCGGATTGCGCTCCTTGCGCCAAGTCTTCAGGCGCTCGATCTGCTCGGCTTCCGCGCCTTCGGAAATCGTCTGGATCAGTTCGTTGCCACCGGAAAGCGGCGAGCGCTCGGTGTCCATGAAGCGGTTGACGCCGACCACGATCTGCTCGCCGCGCTCGATCGCCTCGAGCCGCTTGGTGTTGGATTCCACGAGCTGCGATTTCATGTAGCCGCTCTCGACCGCGGCGATGGCACCGCCCATGCGCTCGATCAGCGACAGTTCCTCCAGGGCCTCGCGCTTCAGCTCCTCGACCTTGGCCGCTATCACCGGCGAGCCGTCGAACAGGTCGCCGTATTCGAGCAGATCGGTCTCATAGGCCACGATCTGCTGCATGCGGATCGACCATTGCTGATCCCAGGGCCTGGGCAGGCCAAGCGCCTCGTTCCAGGCCGGGAGCTGCACGGCCCGCGCGCGTGCGTTTTTCGAAAGCACTACCGAAAGCATCTCGAGCAAAATGCGATGCACGTTGTTCTCGGGCTGCTGCTCGGTGAGCCCCAAGCTGTTCACCTGCACGCCGTAGCGAAAGCGGCGGTGCTTTTCGCTTTTCACCCCGTAGCGCTCGCGGGTGATCTCCTCCCACAGCTCGGTGAAGGCGCGCATCTTGCAAAGCTCGGTGACGATGCGGATGCCGGCATTGACGAAGAAAGAGATGCGGCCGACCGCGTCCTCGAACGCCTCGCCCTTCACCTGGCCGGACGCCCGCACGGTGTCGAGGATCGCGATCGCAGTGGCGAGCGCGAAGGCGAGCTCCTGCACCGGCGTCGCGCCCGCCTCTTGCAAATGATACGAGCAGACGTTCACCGGATTCCACTTCGGCATTTCGCCGGCGGCGAACAGCACGACGTCCTTGGTGAGCCGCATCGATGGCGCCGGCGGAAAAACGTGGGTGCCGCGCGAGAGATATTCCTTGATGATGTCGTTCTGGATCGTGCCCTGCAGCTTGTCGCGCGCCACGCCTTGTTCGTCGGCAAGCGCGGCATAGAGCGCCAACAGCCAGGCGGCCGTCGCGTTGATGGTCATCGAGGTGTTCATGGTCTCGAGGGGAATGCCCTCGAACAGCGCGCGCATGTCGCCCAGATGCGAAATCGGCACGCCGACCTTGCCGACCTCGCCCTTGGCGAGCGGATGATCGGCGTCGTAGCCGGTCTGGGTCGGCAGATCGAAAGCGACCGAAAGGCCGGTCTGGCCCTTGGCCAGATTAGCGCGATAAAGCCGGTTCGATTCCGCGGCCGTCGAGTGGCCCGCATAGGTGCGGAAGATCCAGGGCGGGTCGCGCGCGATCATTCTCGTTCTCCGCCGGCCGCAGCGAATTATTGCAGCGCAGCATCGGCGTCTTAGCACGCTGTCTCGTGGGGCAAAATCCCACCCTTACAAAGCATTGGATCATGCGCTTCCGCGCCGGCTTACCCGTTGAAACCGGCACCCGCGCCGATAGGATCGCGCGTCCAGGGGCTGGAGCGCCGCAAACGTCGGCGCAGGGGGAGAAATCGACAATGAAGACGTTGCGTCTCGTCGCCGCGCTCGTGCTCGGCGCTTTCGTATCGGCCATTGCGCTTCCGGCGGTTTCCGACGCGGCCGAACTGCGTTGGGAGATCAAGAGTAATTATCGCTACAAGGTCCAGGTCGCGTTTTATTCGCAGACCCGCGGCCACGTCTGGCCGGGGCGCAATCGCGCCTATCCGTTGAACGACTACCAGACCTACACCTACACGCTCGATTGCGTGCGCGGCGAGCGGATCTGCTTCGGTGGCTGGGTGACCGGCCGCGGCAACACCTACTGGGGCGTCGGCCCCGACAACAAGTACAGCTGCTCGTCCTGTTGCGCGGTGTGCGGCGGCGGGCCGACGCGAACGCAGGTGCTGAACTAGCCGATCCGAATAAAAAGCGGCGGCACGCCGAAAAAACGAAATCCGCGACGGAATCGCTTCCGTCGCGGACTCGTTCGAACTTCGTCTTCAGTGCGTCGCGATCAGCGCTTCACCAGGCCGATCACGAACAGCAGGATCACCGCACCGATCGTGGCACGGATGATCGCAGCCACGAGGCCGCCGCCGATCGTGAGCCCGATGGCGCCTAGAATGAAATTGCCGAGAAACGCGCCAACGATGCCGACGGCGATATTGCCGATCAGCCCGAAGCCGTAGCCCTTCATGATCACGCCGGCCAACCAGCCAGCGATCGCGCCGACGACCAGAAGTACGATTAGACTTTCGATCCCCATGATTCCCTCCTTGTGGGAAGTCGCATGCCGCGCCCCCGCGACGGCCGGTCTTGACGAACGGCCTCCCTCCGCGACGCGCCAAATCAAGCATAGCCGAGCGAGAGCGCGATGCCGATGACAAAACTTGTGCGCTATCCACACCCATCGCAGCCCGGAAGGCAGCGCTCTTGCGGCGCACCGGTGTCATGTTGCATCGCAACATCGCCCGGGATAGAAACGCTTATCCAGGAGCGCGCCATGGCGCAGCCAGTATTGATCGTACCGCCGTCCGGACCGAAGCAGCTCTACGCGATCGGGGAAATCCCGCCGCTCGGTCACGTGCCGGAAAAAATGTACGCCTGGGTGATTCGCAAGGATCGCCACGGCCCGCCGGAATCTTCGATGCAGATCGAAGTCGTGCCGACTTGGCCGGTCGGCGGCGACGAGGTGCTGGTGCTCGTGATGGCGGCGGGCGTGAACTACAACGGCATCTGGGCGGGCCTCGGCCAGCCGGTCTCGCCGCACGACGTGCACAAGAATCCGCTCCACATCGCCGGCTCCGACGCATCCGGCATCGTCTGGGCGATCGGCTCCAAGGTGAAGCGCTGGAAAGTCGGCGACGAAGTCGTCATCCACTGCAATCAGGACGACGGCGACGACGAGGACTGCAACGGCGGCGACCCGATGCTGTCGCCCTCGCAGCGCATCTG
>JAYUHJ010000411.1:0-3526 GCA_043767065.1 Hyphomicrobiales bacterium
GTGACCGGCGCCCAGGTAGATGTGGACCTCGCTCTCCGGCCGCTTCTTCTTGATGTCCTCGACGTCGGCGAGCGGGATGTGGCCGTCCTTCTCGCCAAAATGCATCTGCACCGGAACTTTCGGCTTCTTGTCGGCGTGCTTGGCGATCATGCCGCCGTAATAGGCGACCGCGGCGACAAGATCGTCGCTCTGGGTCGCGGCGAGAAAGGCGACGGTGCCGCCGAGGCAGAAGCCGAGGATGGCGACCGGGCCCTCCTTGTTCAGCGCGCCGATCGCTGCCTGCACGTCGAGCATCAGCTTGGGCCAATCTACCTTGGCGATGTACTCGCGGGCCTTGGCGACTTCGGCATCCGAATAGCCGGTTTCGAAATTCGGCGCGATGCGATCGAACACCGCCGGCGCGAGCGCCGTGTAGCCCGCTTGCGCGAGCCGGTCGCACACCGAGCGGATATGGTTGTTGACGCCGAAAATCTCCTGGATGACGACGACACGGCCCTTGGGCGTGCCTTGCGGATCGGCACGGTAGGCGCCGAGTTCGAAACCATCCGCGGCTTTGAGCTTGAGCTTGGTACCCATGTTCACTCCCGGTCTCGTGTTGGTGCGCAATCGAGCGCAATCAGGCGATTGCCGTCAAGCTCCCGATTGTAGAAGATTAACCAGCCGTTTGGATCGCGTACCCGGTATCAGGCTGCGGTTGCGGTGCGTTGCGCCGCGGTGACGCCGCCCCGTTCGAACAGCATCCGCCGCTCGAAAACCGTCGAGTGAAAGAAGGGATACCGCACAACGATTTTTTCTCTCTCGGCGGGAAAATCGAGCGCCATAAGGCTGATCGGTTTCGTCAGCGCGGGATATGGTCGGGGCGTTGTCATAATCCGATGGCCAAACACCCGCTTATAGAACGCTTGGTGTTCGCCCCGCACGGTCGCAAGGACGATGTCGGCCGAAAAGTATTCCGCAGCCAGATAGCCGAGGCGCACCGTGGCATAGGGCAGCTCCGGACAGGGGCTGCCGAAGGGATCGGCGACAAAGCGTGTGGGATCGATGATCGTCTTACCTGCTTCAAGCTCCGGTGCGAGCAGATCCGAAAAGACCTGCAATGCCGGCAACTGCGAATATTCCTTGCTCGACACGTGCAGGCGAAACGAGCTTGCAAGCTGGCCATCGACATAAACGCCGAAGATCCAGGCATTCGGTAGGCTGTCGTACGCGTCGATAACCCTGCGATTGAGATTGGGCTGGACCGTGCCCTCGCGCACATAGGCATCGTAGCGGAGGCGATAAATCGTGTCGCGGTCCTCGGCGGATTCAGCCAGCCGGTAGTCCACCCGCTCCAGGAATTGTGCAATTCGGTCAGCGAAGGGCACCGCCGTTACAAGCGCAGATGCAGGCACGCTCATACACAACCTCTTCCCCGGCGAGTGCAGCCGCCGGTAGAGGAAGGTTAACGCACCGTTAATGAAAGTAAAGGATTAACCTTAATAATAAAGGCGTTAGCCCAAACTGGCACAGATGGAAGTCGCGCCAATCTGGGCTGCTTGAGCGATCGATAAAATTTTAATGACACGCCGGTGTGCAAGCGCCGCAGAAATTGCGGCCGCAATGCGGCCCGGTATCAGGCGACTTTCTCGATCCGAGCGTGCGTCGAATACAAGAGCTTGCGGATCGTCGTGCCGGGAATCGCCGGGCTGAACAGAAAGCCCTGGGCCTCGTCGATGCTCGGCTCGCGCATGATGAGCGCAAGCTCCTCATCGGTCTCGACCCCCTCCACCGTGACCGACATGCCGAGCTCGGCGCTCAGCCGCGCGACCCCGTGCAGGAGGGTGAGCGATCGCTCGCTGGTTGCGATGCCCTGCAGAAACGAGCGGTCGATCTTGACCTTGTGCAGCGGGAAGCTGTGCAAATAGCTCAAGCTGGAATATCCGGTGCCGAAGTCATCGAGCGAAATGCGCACGCCGAGATCGCGCAACTCCTGAAGCACGGCGCGCGCGGCTTCGGTGTCTTGGACGAGGACGGATTCGGTGATCTCGACCTCGAGCCGGTTCGGCGCCAGTCCGGACGCATCGAGCGCGGCGCGGATAGCGTTGGTGACGCTGCCGCGGCGAAACTGGATCGGCGACAGGTTCACCGCGACCTTGACCGGGTTCGGCCATTGGGCGCACTCGGCGCAGGCCTTACGCAATACGCGATTGCCGATCTCGACGATCAGGCCCATCTCCTCGGCGATCGGGATGAATTCCGCCGGCGAAACCATGCCGCGTTCGGGATGCGGCCAGCGCAAGAGCGCCTCGCAGGTCGAGATACGCTTGGTGCGCAGGTTGAATAGCGGCTGATAAAAGACCTTGAACGCATCGGTCGCGAGCGCATTCCGGAGGTCGATCTCCAGACTGCGGCGCGCCTGCGCCTTCACGTCCATTTCCCGCTCGAAGAAACGCCAGGCGCCGCGACCCTCCGACTTGGTGCGATAGAGCGCCATGTCGGCGTTCTTGAGCAGCAAGTCGGTATCGATACCGTCCTGGGGCGCGATGGCGATGCCGATGCTGGCGCCGATTACGACTTGATGGCGGTCGATATCGAAAGTCTCGCTGAGCACTTCGACCACGCGTCGGGCCAGCGAGGCCGCCTCCTCCGGACGCTTTATCGGCGACAGCAGGACGACGAATTCGTCGCCGCCGAAGCGCGCCACCACGTCGGAATCGCGAGCGATGCCGCGCAGCCGCTCGGCGACGGCGCACAACAGCTCGTCCCCGAACGGATGGCCCATTGTGTCGTTGATCTGCTTGAATTGATCGAGGTCGATGAAGAGGACCGCGCAGGATTCTTTGCTGCGGCGAATCTTGGCGAGCGTCAGCTCCATCTGGTCGTGGAAGAAGGTCCGGTTGGGCAACCCAGTCAACGCATCGTAGCGCGCCAGGTGAGCGATCTTCGCTTCCGCGCTCCGGCGTTCGGTAATATCCTCGACGAGCATGACCGACCCGCCGTCCTTCATCGGCTGGAAGGTGAGCGCCAGAGTCCGTCCATCCTCGGTCTCGATCTCGAGGCCGGCGTCCTCAGTGCCCGTCAGGCGGCTCGCGATCTCGGCGGCAAGACGATCGGCGCGGGAGCGCGAGAGGGTCCCAACCCGGACACCTTCGAGCAGCAGCTCGCCGGCGGAGGCGCCGCGGCGAATGACGTCGGGCGAGATACGCAGGAGCTCGGTGAAGCGGCGGTTGGACACGACCAGGCGCTTCTCGGTGTCGAACATGCAAAGGCCAAGCGGCATATTGTTGAGTGCGGCGTCGAAGCGACCGGCAAGCAACGTGTTGTCGCGCGCGGAGACCACCGCATCCATTAAGGTCTGGCGCAGCCGATCGGAGATTAGCCTCACGCTGACGAAGAATGCCATGAGTAGGAATGCGTACGCGGCATAATAGGCGTTGCCGGGAATCAACAGTGCAATAGCAATGAGCGGAGCGGCACAAAGAATTTGAACGGTAACGAGCCGGTGGCTGCCGAAGTTTCGACCAGCGATGCCGATCAGGAATGCGAT